>CAYPPV010000025.1:0-13489 GCA_964412705.1 uncultured Pelolinea sp.
AACAACCCGGCATATTGCGGATATGATTGAGGCGGGGTGGGATGTGGCTATCGGCCACGGCAATGGGCCCCAGGTAGGGTTCATCCTGCGCCGTTCTGAGATCGCGCACAGCGTAGAAGGCATGCACGAGGTGCCCCTGGAAGTTTGCGGAGCGGACAGCCAGGGGGCGATCGGTTACGCATTACAGCAGAATCTGCAGAATGAACTAAAAAGAAGGGGCATTGAGAAACCGGTTGCCACGATTGTCACGCAGGTGCGGGTGGATAAAAATGACCCTGCATTCAGCAGCCCGAGCAAACCCATCGGCGGTTTCATGGATGAGGAGGAAGCCAAACAGCGTGCAGAGGAATTGGGCTGGACGATTGTTGAAGACGCCGGGCGCGGCTGGCGGCGGGTGGTTCCTTCCCCAATTCCCCAGGAAGTGGTCGAACTGGCATCCGTAAAGAAATTGCTGGAAGCTGGTCACACAGTTATCACCGTGGGCGGAGGGGGGATTCCGGTTGTGCAGGCTGACGGTGGGCTGGAAGGCATTGCGGCGGTTATTGACAAAGATTTTGCCAGCTCTCTGCTGGCCCGGGAAACCAACGCAGATCTTTTCCTCATTTCCACTGCGGTAGAAAAAGTTTCGCTCAACTTTGGCAAGCCGGAAGAAAAGGCGCTGGACCAAATGACGCTGAAAGAAGCCAAGAAATATCTGGCTGAAGGTGTTCATTTCGCCAAGGGGTCCATGGCTCCAAAAATCCGGGCAATTATCTGGTACCTGGAAGCAGGCGGCAAACAGGCGATTATCACCAGTCCCGAGAATATCGGCCGTGCCTTGCTAGGTGAGACTGGAACGAGGATCATACCGGATTAGAAAATTTAAGATTAAAAAACCCCATTTATGGGGTTTATATATTGAACACCCTCTACATATTGGGTAAAATTTATTTGTTCGTACAATTAGTACGGATCAAACCCATCAGGGAATAAGGTTAGAAATTCTTATTCCCTGAAATAAACCAAATTGGAGGAGAGAAATGAATACAAGAAAGATCAGTACGTTAAGTTCAATATTGGTAATCCTCGCGTTTCTTCTTGCCGCCTGTGCGCCCGCGGCTGTAGAAGAACCGGCTGTTCAGCCCGAAGCTGAAGAGCCGGCAGCAGAGGAACCTGCTTCTGAAGAAGAACCGGAGGCACCAGCAGCAGAAGAAGAGGAGTACGTTTTTGGAATGCTCCTTGTTGGACCCTATAATGATCATGGCTGGAGCCAGGCTCATTATGATGCGGGATTATATGTGGAGGAGAATGTTCCCGGAACGAGTATGGTCTACCTGGACAAGGTAAATGTCGCGGACCGGCCGGGGACAACGCCCGCACAATTGGCTGAGGAACTGGTTTCCAAGGGAGCGGAGCTTGTCATTTTCAACTCGGATGATATGAAGGACAGCGCCCATGAGTTTGCGATGGCAAATCCGGAAATTATTGTTGTGCATGCTTCCGGAGACGGAAATTGGGAAGAGGGCAAAAACTTCATGGATATTCCCAATATGGCCAATATCATGGGCAAAATGATCTACGGCAAAATGATTGCCGGCTGCACCGCAGCCCTTACATCGGAAAGCGGTAAGATTGGTTATCTGGGACCGCTGATCAATGAGGAAACCCGGCGTTTGGCCGCATCGGCATACTTGGGAGCGAAATACTGCTGGGAGGAATATGCGGGCAAGGACGCGGCCGACCTGACCTTTGAGGTTAATTGGATTGGCTTCTGGTTCAACATCCCGGGCGTGACGGCGGACCCCACACAAGTAGCGGATGAATTCTACAACAATGGATTTGATGTGGTGATCTCCGGTATTGACACCACCGAGGCGCTTGTTGAAGCAAACCGGATGAGACAGGAAGGCATGGATGTGTATGCTATTCCTTATGATTTCAGAGATGCCTGTTCAGAGGCGGAGGATGCCTGCCTGGGTGTGCCTTATTTCAACTGGGGACCCGCTTATGTTGAAATCTTTAAATCTGCAACAGAAGGGACTTTCGAACCCTTCTTCGCGTGGATTCCCCCCGATTGGGAGGATATCAATAACCCGGATTCCAGCATTGTCGGCTTTGCGAAGGGTACTGCGCTGGGTGATGCAGAAGCCGAACAGGTCGACGCGTTTATTGCAGAGCTGGCAGGAGGGTTGAATCTGTGGACAGGCCCGATTAATCTCCAGGACGGAACAGAGTATATCGCCGCCGGAGACGCCGCCACGGATTATGAAGTATGGTACCTGCCCCAGCTGCTAGAAGGTATGAAAGGATTGAGCACAGCCGCGGAATAAATGAATCTGCACAAGGGGAAAAGATTCATACATCTTTTCCCCTTTTTTTGTTTATATTAATAAATCTATGCATTTAAAAATTAGAGAAATTTTTAAATATTACGGTTCAGTACACGCCAATGACGGGATTTCACTGGAGATTCAACCCGGTACAATCCTGGGTGTTTTGGGGGAAAATGGTGCGGGCAAAAGCACTTTGATGAAGATTCTTTCTGGTGAGATAGAAAAGGACAGCGGGGAAATCTGGATTGATAATCGACCGGTTAAAATCAATTCTCCATCAGATGCACTTGAGTTCGGTATAGGCATGCTCCATCAGGATCCCCATGATTTTCCTTCATTAAGTATTCATGAAAACTTGCTGATTGATACGAATAAGCGAAATCTTAATTCAGGCGGCGTTATTAAAAGTCTGGATGAATTAATGCAAAATCTTGGATTTTCCATCGATCTATCGGGCATGGTGAATGAATTGTCTGTTGGGGAAAGGCAGCAGCTGGAACTCCTTCGGCTTTTGTGGCGGGGATCACAATTGATGATTTTGGATGAACCCACAACAGGGATCAGCAAAAACCAGAAAGAAACACTTTTTTCCGCTCTCCAAAGAATTGCAGATGAGGGAAAATCAGTCATCTTTGTTTCTCACAAACTCGATGAGATTCAAAGTCTATGCCATAAAACAGTTGTGCTGCGTAGGGGAAAGCTGGTTGGAGAATTATCTGCACCTTTCAATCAGGAGGAACTGGTTGAATTGATGTTTGGCAAAAAAATATCAAGGACATTCCCAAGAAGGATGAAAATGGAAGATTTTTGCCTTGAAGTGAAAGACCTGGCGATCGATGACTTCAGGATGAGAATTGAAAGAATCAATCTTGAGATTCAAAAAGGAGAAGTTTTAGGTCTGGCAGGGATGGCAGGTTCGGGCCAGCGCATGTTCTTGCGCGTATTGGCAGGGCTGGAGCCGTCAATGGGGGGATCGATCATAATGGGTGATGAAGATTTGAGTTCAAAGTCCTGTTTTTATTATCAGCAAAAAGGTATCTTCTATGTTCCATCTGCCCGGCTTGAAGAAGGGCTCATGCCGGGTATGTCGCTACATGAACATGTTTTTCTTTCGAACCCCTGCAGTCCTTTCATTGTAAATAAAAAAGAGAACATATTGAAGACAGAGGAAAAAATCACACAATTTAAAATTGTCGGTCATCCCACTTCCCTTATAGAGGAGCTGTCTGGCGGTAATCAACAGCGGATGCTGCTTGCGCTGCAGAGAGAGGAAGCGCGGCTGCTGCTTCTTGAAAACCCAACGCGCGGTCTGGATATTGAGTCCGCGAACTGGATCTGGTCCATCCTTCGCAAACGCTGTGAAGAAGGTGCGGCTATCATCTTCTCGTCGGCAGATCTGGAGGAACTTCTATTCTATTCAGACAGGATTCTGGTTTTTTTCTCTGGCAGCGTCTCTCCCGCTATTCCCGTTTCAGAATTGGATGAGAATCAACTGGGAAATATGATTGGAGGGTGGGGATGGGACCAAATTAATGAATAGGCAAATCGTCAACTATTTCTCCCGTTTGGCGGCAGTTGTGCTGGCTCTGCTGTTTATTTCATCTGTGCTTCTCATTGCAGGGGCTAATCCGCTGGATGCGCTCAGTCATATTGTTTCCGGGGCTTTCTCAACAAAAGAAAAAATGACTGATGTCATCGTTGTATGGGTTCCTTTGATCATCACCACCTGCGGTTTGGTAATCACATTTACAGTTGGATTATGGAATATAGGGATTGAAGGCCAAATCACACTCGGAGCAATTCTTACCACAGCAGTGCTTCGTGCTTTCCAGGATTCGAATTTGGATCCAGATTTCATCATATTTCTAGGATTTCTGGCGGGATTGGCAGGAGGGATGCTTTGGGCGCTTCTTGCCGGAATTTTAAAAATTTATGGCGGTGTCAATGAGATATTCGCGGGACTGGGATTGAATTTCATCGCAACTGCCATGACGATTTGGCTGATTTTCGGACCCTGGAAAAGGCCGGGTGTCGCATCAATGAGCGGCACTGTGCCATTTAATCCTTCGCTTAGGCTGCCAACTTTCCCTGGTTTGCGTTTGAGTCCCTGGTCGGTGGTTATTGCTGTGATGTCGGTTATTCTTGTATTTCTTATTCTGCGCTATACTCGCACAGGAATGCGAATAAAGGCGGTCGGGAAGAACCCTAGAGCAGCCTCCCTGATGGGAATCCGGTCATATCGCTATTTAATGCTTGCATTTGCGTGTTGTGGATTCTTTGCGGGGCTGGCAGGTGCGCTTCAGGTGCTGGCGGTATATCACCGGCTCATTCCTTCGATTTCTTCAGGATATGGTTTCCTTGGATTGCTGGTATCCATGCTGGTCAATTACCATCCCTTGTGGTCTGCGCCGGTGGCACTGCTTTTCGCATCCTTTAACATTGGCGGAATTCAGCTTCCTATCGAAATGAAAATAGATTCAACGCTGTCGGGAGTGCTTCAGTCAGGTTTGGTTTTTTTCTATTTGATAATGGGAGGAGTGGGCAAAAAACTGCAAAAATCAAAACAGGATTTATTCGATGGATGAAGTATTGATTAGTCTGGCAGGGGTAATCGGCACTGCCAGCCCGATTGTGGCTGCTGTTATTGGGGAAACGCTGACAGAAAGAGCAGGGGTGGTCAATTTATCCGTTAATGGAATTATTCTGATATCAGCGATGGTAGGGTTTGCGGGCGCATTTGGTACGGGAAGCGCGATTTTGGGTGTCCTGGCGGGAGCATTCATTGGAGGATTAGTAGGTTTGGTGCTTGCTTTCACAAGCATCACACTCAAGCAATCCCAAGTGGCGGTTGGTTTCATTCTGGCGCTATTATTGAAAGACCTGGCGTATTTTCTGGGTACGCCTTATGTTGGGGAATCAGGTCCGACTATTGGCAGTATCACGATGGAAAATATTTCTCAAATACCATTTTTAGGAATACTGCTTAGGCAGAGCTGGCTTACTTATTTAAGCATTATCATGATATTTGCGTCGTACTACTTCATTTTTCACACAAGAGAAGGGCTTTTCCTGAGAGCGGTCGGAGAACAGCCGCATTCTTCTTATTCAAGGGGGCTTCCTGTTAACCGCATCCGGTATCTCTATACGATATTGGGAAGTGCGATTATCGGAATTGCAGGTCCAATGTATTCCTTGAGTATTAAAGCCGGTTGGAAAGGGACATTGACGGGTTTGGACGGAATTGGCTGGATCGTTTTGTCCATTACCATTTTCGGCGGATGGAACCCATTGCGCGGCGCTCTTGGAGCGTATTTCTTTGTTTTCTTGCAGTGGATGGGTTTGACCCTGCAGACGTCACTGCCCAATATTCCATCCCAGGTGTTGCAGGTTGCGCCTTTCCCGCTGATGATATTTGCTTTGCTTTTCGTCAATTTTGGCAATACCGAATGGGTGAAAAAGATCCTGTCTATGATGCCAGGAAGTATTCGCAGGGTATTTCAAAGAATCATTAAATTTCTGCGCATCCAGCCCCCCGCATCATTGGGGATTCCGTTTGAGAGAGAGTAGAATACTCTTATGGATAAATTTGTTTGCTATCGGTGTTCTGTATGCGGAAGTGAATACCAACCGGGAACGGTTACTTATACATGCCCCAAAGATAAGGGAAATCTGGATGTAATTCTTGATTATAAATCGATCAAAAAGAACTTTTCTCCATCTTCAATAATGAATTTAAAAGAGGAATCAATTTGGAGATATTTACCGCTTCTTCCCGTGCATGATCCAGATTATCATAGCACCCCGCTCCACTCGGTAGGATGGACACCGGTTTTTCAGCCGAAATTACTCTCAGATGAATTAAATCTTCAACATTTATGGATAAAGGATGATAGTAAAAATCCAACGGCGTCCTTTAAAGACCGCGCGAGCGCTGTGGTTGTTGCCCGGGCAAAAGAAATTGGCGCTGAAGTGATTGTTACGGCTTCAACCGGTAATGCGGGAGCAGCGCTGGCCGGGATGGCGGCAGCCGCAGATCACAACGCTGTTATTTTTGCGCCAAGATCCGCGCCGCCTGCGAAAATTGCACAACTGATGATTTTTGGAGCAGATGTGTTTCTGGTTGATGGAAATTATGACCAGGCATTTGATCTTTCCATCCAGGCATCCGAGGAGTTCGGATGGTACTGCAGGAATACTGGTTACAATCCTTTTACTGCGGAAGGAAAAAAGACGGCGGCTTTTGAAATATGGGAGCAGGTAATCAGGCCGAATGATTTCGACAGGCCTATAAATATTTTTGTTTCCGTTGGCGATGGAAATATTATTTCCGGTTTGCATAAGGGATTCAAGGATTTAATAGAACTCGGTTGGCTGAAAGTTATGCCGAAAATTTTCGGCATACAATCAGAAGGTTCCTCTGCCATTGCTGATGCATTTATAAATGGAACAGAAAACATTCAGGCAGTGAGTGCGGATACCCTGGCGGACAGCATTTCAGTCGATATGCCCAGAGATGGGATCCGGGCCCTTCGGGCTGCTACTCGAACTGGAGGAAAATACCTGAAGGTTACAGACCAATCCATTTTGAATGCAATAGCCAAATTAGGCCGAGCTGGAATTTTTGCCGAACCGGCAGCATCGGCTACCTATGCCGGGCTTGAAAAGTCGATTTTGGAAGGGTTTATTTCAGAGGAAGATCCGGTTTTGGTTTTGGTCACCGGTAGCGGTTTGAAAGATGTGAGTGCTGCGACGATGGCCGCAGGCCAGGCACCCATTATTGAGCCTTCCCTGCCTGCCTTGAAAAAAATAATGGAACAGAAAAAATTATCTGATTGATAAATGCCGACAAAAAAAGATACAAAACGAACGCTGCTCAGTATAGTTGCACCTGTATTTAATGAAGTGGAGAGCATTGCCTTTTTTTACGCTCGGGTTAAAGAAGTAATGGGTTCGTTTGAAGGAGATTATGAACTTCTGCTGGTGGATGACGGCTCAACGGATGGAAGTACGGATCAGATCAGGGAACTGGGAAAAAAAGACGTTCATGTAAAACCAGTAATATTCGCAAGAAATTTTGGCCATCAGATTGCGGTTACTGCGGGACTAGATTATGCCTGGGGTGATGCGGTCATTATTATTGATGCGGATTTGCAGGATCCTCCCGAAGTGATGCTGGATTTGATAGAAAAGTGGAAAGAGGGTTATGATGTGGTTTATGCCGTTCGTCGCAAGAGGGAAGGGGAAAGCTGGTTTAAATTAGCGACGGCATCCATTTTTTACCGCCTGATCTTCCGTATCACAGATGTAAAAATACCCCTGGATACGGGCGATTTTCGCTTGCTTGACCGGAAGGTCGTGGAAGTAATGGGACAGATGCGGGAGAAGCATCGCTTTCTACGGGGTATGTCTGCCTGGGTAGGATTTAAGCAGGTTGGTGTGGAGTATGATCGGAAAGAACGCTTTGCGGGAGAAACCAAATACCCCTTTAGTAAAATGCTCAAGCTGGCATTGAATGCTGTTACCAGTTTTTCATATTTTCCTCTCCAGCTGGCAACTTATTTAGGTTTCTTCTCCGCGGGCATCAGCATACTGGCGATCCCGGTTGTTGCCTACCTGCGGTTGGCTCTGCGGGAAGCCCTGCTTGGGCAGGCGACCACCTTGATAGCTGTCCTCTTCCTGGGAGGTGTGCAGTTGATTACACTCGGAATTCTGGGGGAATATGTTGGAAGAATTTATGATGAAGCAAAAGGACGTCCGCTGTATGTGGTAAGCGAAGCTCCGAATAAAAATAATGAGGTAAGTAATGGCGAAAATTGATTTGACTGTTTATAAAAACCAGCTTGAAAATACGATTCAGCGTGCTAGAGAAAGAAATATTATTATCCCTACATTTGCCCAGATGAAAAACCCTGATTTGGTTCCGGAAAAGATCAAGGCGGAGCTGAAATCAGTTGGTTTATGGGAGCTGGATTCAAAGAACCTATTTAGAATTACCTGGAAAAACGAACCAGTCGCAGAAGGGGGTGGATTTGATGGTGTGAACTATATGGAAATTCCCAGCAGCCTGAGCGGTGTGGAAGCCCGGATTATCGTATTAGTAGGGAAGTGGTTCCCTACAGGGGCACACAAGGTGGGCGCAACTTTCGGTTGTTTGGTGCCCCGGTTGGTCACGGGGCAATTCGATCCAGTAAATCAAAAAGCTGTTTGGCCTTCTACGGGAAATTACTGCCGCGGTGGTGCATATAATGCAAGTCTGCTGGCTTGTGAATCTATTGCCATCTTGCCGGAGGGAATGAGCCAGGAGCGTTTCAACTGGTTAAGAAAAGTTGCCGGGGAAATCATTGCCACACCTGGAACAGAATCCAATGTCAAAGAAATATTTGATAAATGCTGGGAGCTTCGAGAGAGTGGGGAAAACCTGGTTATCTTCAACCAGTTTGATGAATTTGGAAACTACCTTTGGCATTATGAGATTACTGGCCATGCAATGGAAGAAGTGCTTGAGAGAGAACTCGGCAGCCATGATTATCGCGGCCTTATACTCACAACGGGGTCAGCAGGAACACTTGGATGCGGTGATTATATGAAAAAGTTGTTTCCCGGCAGTCTTGTAGGAGCCAGTGAAGCACTGCAGTGCCCGACATTGCTCGAAAATGGATTTGGAGCACACAGGATTGAGGGTATTGGGGATAAACATGTACCATGGATCCATAATGTAAAAAACACCGACCTTGTAACCGCAATTGATGATAATGCTGTGGTGAATATCGCCCGTTTGTTTAATGAGAAAGCTGGAAGAAGATTTCTTGTTGACAAGGGTGTACCGGAAGACCTCGTTGAGAAACTTGATTTGTTCGGTTTTTCTGGTATTGCGAACTTGTTATCGGCAATAAAAATGGCAAAATATTACGAATTTGGCAGTGATGATGTGATTTTGACAGTCCTTACGGATTCAATGGAGCTCTACCAGAGCAGGTTGATAGAAATGCATGAGGAATTTGGAGAATACTCGCCAATTGATGCCGCCGTGCATTTCTCCTGTTATCTTGAAGAGGAGGATACGGACAACATGATTGATTTGCGCTATGAGGATAAGCGGCGGATTCATAATTTGAAATATTTCACATGGGTGGAGCAGCAAGGGAAGACCTTTGAAGAAATTAATGAACAATGGTATGAGAAAAACTATTGGACAGATGTACAGGAACAGGTAGAGGAGATTGACGAATTAATTGACGAGTTTAATCAAAAGGTGGGTTTATTAGAATAAGGTAATGGCATCTGTGGTTAAACATCATTTGGTTGATAATCGGAATGTTCCTCCAACTGCGCTCATATTAATTGGGATTGTTCCAGAACCTAAAGACATGGAATATGCCAGGGTGTTGGGTTGGTACCGTATTCCGGTGCGTTTCGCGCCAAAAGTTGTTCATGTGGATAATTTGGCTTTTTATCAGCCCTCCTCGTTTGGGAAAGGTCATGACCTCAGGATTGAAACCTTTGCAGAAGTAATGGGCGTGGAGCTTACAACCCGTAGGGATTTAATCAAGAACGAGCCGGGTCATCCGAGAGCAGATGAAGAGTATTATAAAATACAAATTGGACAGCTGCAGTATCTGAAAAACCCCATCAAAGCGCAGAGGTGGAAGCGAATCACCTTTTTGTATACAACGGGTGCGCTATTCTCGAAAGCGGACAACATTAATGATCTGGTAGTAAAAACAAATGAGAGAGAGATCCTTTGGCATTCTCTCAGAGAGAAAGCAGCTCGACACCAGCAATACAGCCAGCGGGAAATTCCTGGAATGAACCTGGATCCTGATCTTCTTGTGATGCTGGGGGAGTTCAATCTTCTCAGAGACGAATCCAGTTGTTATATGAATATATAGGGATCCTTGTTTTTCAGGATTAAGCGGAGCATGAAATGAAGACCCTAATAAGAAAAGGCACAATCATAACAGCATCTGATACTTTAAAGGCAGATATCCTGATTGAAGGGGAAAAAATTCAAGCAATAGGTCAAAGCTTCCTCACGGAAAATTTGGATGAGATTATTGATGCCGAAGGAAAATTAATTATGCCGGGCGGAGTGGATGTTCATACTCATTTGGAACTGCCAATGTTTGGTACCGTCTCTTCTGATGATCACTATACTGGCCACAAGGCAGCCGCTTTTGGGGGGACAACAACTGTGCTGGATTTTGTTTCACAGGACGCTGATTCATTAGAAGAATGCGTCCGGCTCTGGCATGAAAAAGCTGATCACAAAGCAGCCGTAGATTACAGCTTTCATATGAATATCTCGAAATTTGATGAATCCATTGCAGAACAGATTCCTCATTTGAGAGAACTGGGAATCAACAGTGTGAAGGTTTTTACTGCATACAATAACCGCCTGCGGTTGGGGGATGGTGATATATTCAAGGTCATGCGCATAGCAAAAGGTAATGGTATGCTTGTTCTGGTTCATTGCGAGAATGGGGATGTCATTGATGTTCTGGTAAAAGAGGCATTGCAGGCAGGCAATACTTCACCAATATGGCATGCACGTACCAGGCCGGCAGGGGGAGCAGCGGAATCTGTTTATCGTTCGATTAAACTCGCGGAAATGGCCGGTTCTCCTGTCTACATCGTTCATATGAATACAAAAGAGGGCGCATCCCATGTCAGGCGTGCCCGATTAATGGGCATGCCGGTAATGGGAGAAACTTGCCCTCAATATATGTTTTTTCCTGATGAAAAATTGGAACAGGAGGATGGGGCAAGATGGATTTGCTCTCCACCGCTAAGATCTGAAGAAAATCGAAAGGGAATCTGGAAGGCGGTGGAAGACAGAACAATGCAGGTGATCGCAACTGACCACTGCCCGTTTTTTTATAATGGCTGCAAACCGATTATGTACGAAGGAAAAGAGATAGCTATCCCGGGCAAAGAACTGGGAAAAGATGATTTTACAAAAATACCAAACGGCTTACCGGGAGTGGGTGACCGGATGATGATTTTATGGACTTACGGGGTCTTGGCCAATAGGATTACTCCTAATCATTTTGTGAGTATAACAAGCACGAATCCGGCGAAGATATTTGGATTGTATCCCCAGAAAGGAACGCTTCAGCCCGGTTCAGACGCGGACATTGCTGTATGGGATCCTGAAAAAGAAATTACGTACGGAGCAGATGTTGCAAAACATCGTACGGATCATAATCTTTATGAAGGTTGGAAAATAAAGAGTGTGGTCGAGAAAGTATTTCTGAGGGGAAAATTGATTGTAGATGGAGAAAAATGGTTTGGAGAACCTGGTGGGGGAAATTATATTTTTCGAAAAGAAATTAATGCCATCTAGTATTTTATGATCCTTCCAATTATTCTCACAGCGCTTTTTTTGGTGGTCGGGATTGCATATATTCTCAAGGCCAGAGGAGTTAGACTGCCTTACGTATGGTTGCTAATAGCAGGGGTTGTATTCGCAATTTGGATATTACTGCTTTTTATCCCGGTTGAAAACACGCGACCCATTGCTATTGATCCCTGGTTCAGGATTTCTGATAAATCCGTTTCCCTGTCATATTCAATTAACCCGGATAACTGGGAATTGATATTTCTCCTTATTGGCATGCTGCTCGCTTATTTAATGACGTCAATTGTTCGACTGAAATCATCTGATAATTATCAATTGTGGGCGCTCGTTGTTGTCCTTTTCTCTGCGGGAATTCTGTCCATATCCGCAGATACTCTCTGGTCGCTTGTAATTGGGTGGACCCTGCTGGATTTTTTAATCATCGGGAGTCAAATACTTACAGGCGGCTCTTCAGAAAAAATCCCCGCAATATATAAAAAATCTACATTTAAGCTGACGGGTAGTTTGATATTGCTTGGCACCGTTGCTTTTTTTTCAGGTGAAGATCTTGACCTAAAAATTAATAATATTCCTGGAAATGCACAACCAATTGTATATATCGCATCATTGTTGCATGCAGGAATTTTTCCATTTACCCATAATAAAAACAAGGAAAATCCTCTTTTAGATTTGCTGGATGCGGTATCATTTTTAATCTCTTTTTTGGCAAGCTTTTCACTTTTTATTAGGACATCGGCATTTCAGATTGAGTTTTCCTTGCGATTATTTACTATATTCATTTCCGCGGCGATAACTTTGATATTCTCTATTTCATGGGCAAGGGAAAAAAATCGAAAATTATCTTTTACAAATTTGCTTGCGGCGGGGAGTTTAATAATTTTTCTTCTATTATTGCGGCAGGATATGATTTTTATCAAGTTCTGGCTGATATATTTCTCAGGATTAATATGGTTCTTGATTTGTTATAAAATTTCCAACCGGCTGCTAGATGTTTTCCCGACCTTACTAATTGTTTTGACATCCATATTGCCATTTGCACTGTTATCCTTGGGTGCCCGAAATATTTCCTTACAGGGATTCGACTTTATTTTCATAGTGATTTTTTTCAATCAGATTGTTATGCATGCGGGGCTGATCAGAAAAGTTTATGAAGAAAGCGGGAATTTCTTCGAACTTGATCCTTGGTTTCAAACAATATATTCCATGGGATTGTTTTTATTCATTTTCTCAATTGCTGCTGTAGTTTATAGAAATTTGGGAAGTTTTGCAGAAGAAATATCTCATTGGGCCTTTGGCTTTGCGGCATTTATTTCTTCAATTATCATTTCAATTGTTTTGAATCGATTAAAAGACGTGAAAAATCTGTCTCATGGAAATGCTCAGAGCCGAAAATTGCTTTACAAAATTTTTTCTTTTGAATGGTTTACAAAAGTTGTTTCTTTTATTCAGACACGATTCAGCAATTTTTTTATTGGTTTATCAGGTCTTTTGGAAGGCGAGGGAGGAATATTCTGGTCATTAGTATTAATAATTTTATTAATCAGTGTATTAAGGTTTTCGTAATTAAATAAAAAATGATTATTAATTCCGCTTTAATAATAATTTCGGGAATTCTCTCAGCGCTGATTCTTTCTCTGGAAGACTGGCGATGGCGTTTGGCGGGACTGTCCGTAGTCCAGTTAATAAGCTTTATTCTAATTGTTCAAATCTGGCCGATTGCGCTTGCTTCAGTAAAACTGATTTCAGGATGGATGGGTGCTTCGCTATTGGGAACCGCTATGATATCGGGAAATCAAGAGGAAGAAATTCACTTTGTCCT
>CAYPPV010000026.1:0-13288 GCA_964412705.1 uncultured Pelolinea sp.
TTTTCTAACATTAATGCAGGCAAGGAAATAATTAATAGAAGGAAGGCTTTACAAATCAAGAAAGAACGGGTTTGATTGTAAAGGATGGAAAAGGTAAAATCTGTCAATTTACACTAAGAATTAGATAGGAAATCGTAAATCTTCCGGGAAATGTGACCATCGCATCAAGAGAAGGCACGGTTGTTCTGCTGGAGGATTTGATTTGGGAGGCGAAGCGCAGGGCACAATTAATTGTTGAGGAAAAAAACCCCGAACTGGATGAAATTGTCAAAATGGGTATTGCTAGAAAGGTAGCACTCGGTGCCATCAAATATTCACTCCTTTCAAGAGATAATACCAAGATTATTACTTTTAATTGGGAATCAGCAATGGACGTCAATGGACAGGCGGCGCCTTATATTCAGTACGCTTTTGTAAGAGCGAACAGTATAGTTAAAAAATTTGGAGATACTCTTCCATCAGTTTTAATTCCAAAATATGAATTGACTGAAGCTGAGGTTGAAATGATAGATTTGTTGGCAAGGTTTCCCCAGGAGATTCAGCGTGCAGCCAAAGATTTGCGGCCATTATTAATCGCCAATTACTCTTATGATTTAGCAAAGGCATTCAGTAATTTTTACACTAAATGTCCCGTTCTTTCAGCGGAGGACCATATCCGAGATTTTCGTCTGCGGATAGTAGACGCTTTCAAACAGGTGGTCGAGAATAGCCTTGAAGTCCTTGGAATTGAAGTTCCAGAAGTAATGTAAAAAAAATATAAAAGGAGAATTGTATGGAAAAAATCAAAACAGTTATTATGGGTGCTGCGGGAAGGGATTTTCATAATTTCAATACCTACTATAGGAATAATGAAAATTATGAAGTGGTCGCGTTTACAGCGACGCAGATCCCAAATATTGAAGAAAGGAAATATCCCGCAGAACTTTCCGGTAATCTGTATCCGGAAGGAATTCCAATTTTCGCTGAGGAGGAACTGCCTGAAATTATCAAGTCGCAACAAGTCGATCAGGTCGTTTTTGCCTACAGCGATGTTCCTCATGAATATGTAATGAACAAAGCCTCCATCGTTTTATCCGCGGGCGCTGATTTTCGATTAATGGGAATCAATACTACCCAGCTTAAGTCCAAGAAACCGGTTATCTCTGTGTGTGCAGTTCGCACAGGGTCAGGGAAAAGCCAGACCACGAGAAGAGTCTCAATGATTATGACTGATATAGGATTCAAAGTAGCCGTGGTAAGGCATCCCATGCCATATGGGGATCTTGTAAAACAGCGTGTCCAGCGTTATGAGACTTATGATGACCTGGATAAAAATGAATGCACTATTGAAGAACGGGAAGAATATGAGCCCCATTTAGATAATGGTGTGATTGTTTACGCAGGTGTGGATTACCAAGAAATACTGGATCAGGCGCAGGAAGAAGCAGACGTCATTCTCTGGGATGGTGGAAATAATGATTTTCCGTTCTATGTTTCGGACTTGGCAATTGTTGTAGCCGATCCGCATCGGCCCGGACATGAGCGAAAATATCATCCTGGTGAAACCAATGTGCATCTAGCTGATGTATTTGTGATCAATAAAATCGATACAGCAGAACCGGAGAATGTAATTAGGGTTCGGGAATCATTGGCGGAGATTAACCCCAACGCGATTATTATTGAAGCTGCATCACCAATATTTGTGAATGAACCGGATGAAATAAGGGGGAAACGGGTTTTGGTTGTGGAGGACGGTCCGACTCTCACGCATGGTGAGATGTCCTATGGGGCTGGTTGGGTTGCCGCAAGAAAATTCGGGGCGGCTAAAATCGTCGATCCTAGGCCCTACTCGGTAGGTTCCATAACGCAAACCTATGAAAAATATCCTGAGACGGGGCCGATCCTGCCCGCAATGGGTTACGGCGATGCGATGATTTCTGATTTGGAAAAAACAATCAATCATGCGGATGTGGATATGGTTATTTCGGCTACCCCCATTGATTTAACCCGCATCATTAAAGTGAATAAACCCATGCAAAGAGTCTGGTATGAGCTACAAGAAATAGGAAAACCAACGCTTGCAGATTTATTGCAGAAAAGATTTAAAAAATAAAACCATGGAGGTCTTTCCAAGGTTTTAGGAAGACCTCTTTTCATTTAAGCTTCTATTTGCCTGATTTATAATACCGGCATGTTTATTGATGAAGTCGACATTCATGTGGAGTCCGGGAAGGGCGGGGACGGGATGGTTCATTTCCGCCGGGAAAAATATGTTAATCGAGGTGGACCGGACGGTGGTGATGGCGGCAAAGGCGGCGATATCATCATTAAAATAAACTCCCATTTAAATACATTGGAACATTTCCGCCATCAGTTGGTTTTTAGAGCAGAAAATGGCAAACCGGGGGGACCTCAGAATCAAACCGGAAAATCCGGATCTGACCTCGCTATTGATGTCCCCCCAGGTACCGTTATTTATGATACGGCATCCGGAAACAAAATAGCAGATATGGTGAGTCCGGAAGAAAAAGTGATTATTTGTAAAGGAGGGCGGGGGGGTCGGGGAAATTCCAGATTTGCGAATTCCCGAATTCAGGCTCCCCGGCTGGCCGAAAAAGGCGAACCGGGTTGTGAAAAAGACCTTCATTTAGAGCTGAAATTGATCGCCGACGTTGGAATCATCGGTATGCCCAATGCGGGAAAATCGAGTCTCTTGGCAGCTGTTTCTAATGCAAAACCAAAAATTGCAGATTACCCCTTCACTACTCTGGTTCCAAATTTGGGGGTGGTTGTATTGGACAGCGACAATGTTATCGTCCTGGCTGATATTCCGGGTTTGATAGAAGGGGCTCATACCGGTCTTGGTTTGGGAGATACTTTTTTGAAGCATGTACAACGAACAAAGGTTCTGATTCATTTATTAGACGGCACCTCGCAGGACCCTGTTTCTGACTATCATCAGATAAATACGGAAATTACACTTTATGATCCCCTTCTTGCTGAAAAACCCCAGGTTGTAGCGGTAAATAAAGTCGATATTCCGGAAGTGAAAGAAAAAAACCAAAAACTTCAAAGTGCTTTTAATGAGATTGGTATTGAAGTATATTTTGTATCAGCCCTAACAAAGAAAGATCTGGAAAAGGTTCTATGGAAATGCGTTGGTCTTCTAAACCAAATTAAGGGTGAAAAACCTCAAGAAACCGGGGAGCTTCCTGTATATCGGCCGGCATCTACTGAAAAGCAGTATAAGATATTCCGTGTTGAAGATGGATATGTAATCAAAAGCCCATCATTGGAAAGAGCTGCAGCAATGACTTATTGGGAGAGTTTTGCTTCTATAAGGCGGTTTCACAAAATTCTTGAAGCCGTGGGGATAGCTGACGCGTTAAAGGAGAAGGGGATATCCGAGGGTGATACGGTTTTTATTGGTGACCACGAATTGACATGGATGGAGGAATGGGAGGGAATTTGATTCATTTTTCCGGTAGAGTCGGAATTTTCGGGGGCACTTTCGATCCACCTCATATCGGGCATCAGATACTTGGAATGGAAGCTTACGATCAATTAAATTTGGACAAGCTTTTTTGGGTGCTTGCCCCCCAACCGCCGCATAAATTAGGAAAAGAGATCACCCCCTTGGAAATTCGCGTTAAGATGGTCAAGAAAGCGATCTGGCGAGATGAGATTTTCGAATTTTCCGATGTGGATATCAAACGACCAGGCCCGCATTATGTGCTTGACACGATGAAAATATTCCGGAAGAAATTTCCAGGGGCAACGCTCATTTTTTTGATGGGGGGAGATTCTCTCCATGACCTGCCCACATGGCACAAACCCAAAGAGTTTATTGAAAAATGCGATGAGATCGGCGTTATGTATCGGCCGGGAGAAAAGGTAAAATTAAATGAACTGGAAAAACAGCTCCCAGGTTTAACTGAGAAAATTTCTTTCATTGAAGCACCTCTTCTCGAAATTTCTTCAAATAAGATTCGCAAGCTCGTGGCAGAGAGCAAACCTTATAAATATTATCTCCCGGTAGATGTATACCGTATCGTTGAGAATTTTGGCCTGTATAGGGGATAAATAATGTTTAGCGGGAAGGAAATAATTAATAGATGAAAAAGATAAAAGGTTCCGTATTGATAGGTCTTTATTTTATTTTTTTTCTTACATCCTGCATTTTCATTCCAGAAATCTCTCCAAATCAGTCTACAGTGACCGTGATAATTACTTCAACGCCAGCAGAAACAAATTCTGCATTCTCCACCTCTTCAGTTATTCCTTCTGCATCCCCGGCTATAACAGAAGATCCTGTAAATGAAATATTTGTCCTTCAGGAAGGCGTACCTGTGTATTTGGAAAATTTTGCCCATCCCAATCTTGGGTGTGAATGGATGGGTGTAGCGGGCCAGGTTTTTGGGGGCAACGGAAAACCCGTGACCAATCTGATTGTAAACATTAAGGGGAAACTGGGGCTTTCTGAGTTTGATCTTGTTTCTTTGACCGGTATGCCGGAAGCCAATATCTACAATCCAGGCAGTTTTGAGATTAAAATTTCGGACCAGCCATTTCGCTCGGAAAGCACACTGGCAATTCAGTTATTTGACTTGAACGGTCGACCGCTTTCGCTCCCGGTGTCATTTGACACTTATCAAGATTGCTCCAAAAACTTGATCATCATCAATTTTACGAAAAAAGCAGAATAGGATGAAAGAATCGAAACAAATAGATTTCCTTCAATTTTTGAGCAATATCACTAAGAACTGGCTTGTTTTAATTGCTGGTTTTGTAATTGGGGGATTGATCGGATACCTTATCAGTATGATGCTGCCTCCTGTTTATGAGGCAAGCACAGAATTTTTGGTGACGATCAATTATTCAGAGACGGGTGCGTTATCAGATGCGCAGGAAGACCGCGCCATGCGCGATGTTGGTTTACTGTTTTTATCTGAAGAAGTCGTAACCAATACAATCAGCGAACTTGAAAATAGGAATATTAATCTGGATAAAAAGACATTTCTGGATAATGCCTACTCGGAACGGGAAGGGTCTCTTTGGAGAATTCGCTATCGATCAAAGAATAAAGAATCCATAAAACAAGTTCTTGAAACCTGGTCATCAGCCGCCGACCAGGTATTCATGGATAGCTTGCAGCACGCATTGATACTGAAGTCTGAATACGATCTATTAGACTCCTTGATTAACTGCATCCAAACGACAAATGATAATTTTATTTACGAAGAGATTTGTGGGTTCGATAACATACAGCAAATAAATAATGAAATTGAAAAGCTTAGTGAAAAGATTCAAACAGAAAAAGAACTAAGCCGGGGACTATTTGCATTTTTATCGATAACTAAAAATGAAAGCATTGTAGCGGGGGATACGCCGATACGGTTTAATAGAAATGTTCTTGTATTTTGTTCATCGATGATCGGGTTTCTCTTTTCCGCAATTCTTTCTTATCACATTTCCGGAAAAAGGTCGCAATTTGCTTAAAGAGCTTCTATATAAATCCCAGAGATTATTTTGGTATCTGATGATTGCTTTCTTACCGATCACAAGCATGCCGTTCGTAAGCCGTATTTTAGGTTCAGATTCTGTTGCATCTCCTTCCATTCTTTTTCTTTTTATGTTTTTGGTTTTCTGGATAATAGCGGGATTTTTAGAAGGGAAAATTTTGTTCAGGAATTCGGTCCCGCTTTGGCTTTTCTTTCTATGGTCCCTTTTCGTGACACTTCTTTCTCAGTTTCGAGACATCCCGCCTTTCAAAGATATCAGTTACTTTTATCCAGCCATAAACGGGATGGCCACTTTATTGATTGGTATTCTATTTTTCATTTCCGCCAGCTCATTTCCCGGAAAATTTTCTTTAAGGAAGAAAACGCTTCAGATAATTAACTGGAGCGGTTTAATTATTATTGTCTGGTCTTTTGTACAAGCCGTTTCCTGGTATTCAATGACCGGTTACCCGGACTGGATGTTCAATCTCCAAGGCCTTTGGTCAAGACGGGTTCTTTTTCGTCAGCGCGTTACTGGTTTTGCTCTTGAACCCTCCTGGCTTGCGCATCAGCTGAATATGCTTTATTTACCTTTCTGGCTCGCGTCCACTAGAAACCGTTACTCAAGTCATGAGTTTAGAATTTTCGGAATGACATTGGAGTCCATCTTGCTGGGCCTGGGAATTGTCATTTTGGGTTTGACTTTATCCCGGGTTGGATATGCCGCTTTTATTTTAATGTTTGTGCCTACCATTATTTATTTTCATAAGCAAATTATTAAAAGATTCTCAAAAGGTGAGCAGGCTGGCGACAAGAAAGTAAACTTATCATCACGCGTGATTTCTACCGCTTTGATTTGTATCTATTTCCTTCTGATTGCCGTAGGTCTTTACATCTATTCAAGAATTGATCCGAGAATGGCTGAATTGTTTGATTTTTCATTTCAGCAGTCCAATTCACTGCTTCGATATTTCAACGAACTCAAATTTGGAGACAGGGTTGTCTATTGGCTCACTGGATGGAAGATTTTTAATGATTTTCCCATTTCTGGAGTAGGGCTTGGAAATGCGGGCTTCTATTTTCCGGAATATCTTCCCGCATATGGCTGGGCTTTATCAGAAGCCAGGAGGTTAATTTATAGAACGGATATTCTTTTAAATATTAAGAGCATTTGGTTCAGATTACTTGCGGAAACCGGAATCATCGGGTTTGGAATTTTTCTTGTTTGGCTGCTCTCTCTAATTCCTGCTATGGCTGAAAAAGTAAAAGGGAAGAAGAAAATAGTTCAGGTAATCGGAACCGCCGGTTTTTATGTCCTGTTGGCTGTGATATTTGAAGGTTTTAGTATTGACTCGTTTGCCATGCCTTACTGGTGGATCTCTTTGGGTTTGGCTGTTTCGATCCAGGAAAAGAAAAGCCCTTTGGAAATGGCACATAAAAAGTGGATGTGAATGGATAGCCAAATGCGCTCTTGCTTGATTGCATTATTTATTATTCTCTCGGTATGTATATTTGCGGCTTGCATGCTTGGATTCTTCCTTGTAGTAAATCAATTTGAAACCTTTTCAACTCGAGAAATTGGGAAAGATGTTCATGAGCCAAATCAAAAAAACCAAGATAAACTCGAAAACAAACGCGAGCCCACTTCTTGTTTCAGGGAACAGCCTTCAATTTCAGAAAGTTTTCAAAGTCTGTCTGTGTTGGAAATGGTTGAGATTCCCGAAAATGATCCTTATGAACTTGCTTTAAGATTTAGAAATATTAATGCTTCCCCATTTCTCAATAATAATATAGGATCCAATTATTCTCCCGGAACTGAAAGGGATTTCAACGTCCTCAATGTGGATAATAATAAATACCATGTAACAAAAGCGCAACTGGTGTTTCAAACAGATCATCTCAATTTTTGGATAGAGCTGGGTGTTGAATTCAATAAAAACAGCGTTTCAAGAATTGCTGAAGCTTTTGAAAAACAAATTTACCCGGTAACCCGTGATTTTTTTGGAAGCGAATGGTCCCCGGGAATCGATAATGATATTCGATTGACCATCCTTTACGCGAAGAATCTCGGTTATGTGGGAGGATATTTTTCTGCCGCGGATTCCTTGAGCAGTAAAATTGAACAGTATTCAAATGAAGCTGAGATGTTTTATCTCTCGGCAGATTATGTAAACCTGGATGATCCTGAAACCTATGGAATTATTGCTCATGAATTCCAGCACATGATTCACTGGAACGTAGACAGAAATGAAATGGCTTGGGTCAATGAGGGATTGTCAGAGCTGGCAGTAGATATAAACGGGTATGACGTAGGCGGTTTTGGTTTCTTGTTTTCTATGAACCCGGATTTACAGTTGAATTTTTGGCCGGGGAATGAACAGGGCGATTCCTCGCCGCATTACGGGTCTTCATATTCATTTATGCGCTATCTATACGACCGATTTGGGAGCGATTTTTTAAGATCTCTTATTGCTCAGAAAGAAAATGGACTAAAGAGCATTCAAAAAGTATTATCCGCTTCAGGAATTGAGAATATCACTCCCGAGGAAATTTTCCAAGAATGGTCAATAGCAAATATTCTGCATGATCAGAACAGTCTGGGCGGGATATACGCTTACAAAGAAGAATTCTCTCCCCCGCCATTCTATCTAACCGAGGTAATATCCTGCGGATCCGCATGGCAGGAACGCACGGTGAATCAATTCGGAACGGATTATATTGGTCTGGAGTGCGAAACCCCTGGGCACTTGAGGATACGTGGTGAAGAGTATGTGCGTATTGTCCCGGCGGACCCTCACAGCGGAGATTTCTATTTTTGGTCTAACAAGGGCGATGAGTCAGATATGAAACTGTATAGGTCATTTGATCTGTCGGAAATAGATAAAAATATTGAGCTGTCGTTTTGGACCTGGTTTGATATTGAATCTGACTATGATTACGTATATGTAACTGCTTCAAGAAATGGGTTGGATTGGGATATTCTGCGGACAGATTCCTGCACTACTGAGAACCCAACCGGAGCAAATTTTGGGTGTGGATACAATGGGAAAAGCAGCGGCTGGATTCAGGAGAAGGTTGACTTAAGCCGTTATGCGGGAAGCGAAGTAATTATTCAGTTTGAATATATTACAGATGCAGCAGTGAATGGAGAGGGTTTTTTGGTTGATGATATTCGCATTGATGCAATAAATTACTTTGAAGATTTTGAAGGGGATGAAGGAGGGTGGGATGGAGAAGGATTTGTAAGGATCAATAATCTCCTTCCGCAAGAATATGCAGTCAGTATCATAAACCAGATGGATAAATCCGTTGTGTTTAAAGAAATTTTATCCGCTCAACCATCAAAACCTGATATCCTTGATACATATCTTCAAAACGAAGATTTTCTTTTGGTAATTAATGGTGTTACCAGGCATACCAACCAACCAGCAGAATACTCAGTAAGATTTACTCCGATGGAAGATTGAATGTTATTAAATTTCTTTATAACTTTCCAATTCTCTTTTTAACTCCTCCCTTTTTTCCTGAACAGCTGTTTGCAACTGTTCTGTATATTTACTAAATTTTTCCCTGATAGCCAGTCTGGACTCCTCACCGCTTGCTGGGGCATATAGCAAAACAATAGCACTTCCTAAAATTCCGCCTAATATCGCCCCAAAAACAAATTTTAATGTCCTGTTCATAAATACTCCTTTCTATTTACGGCTTTTAAAATACATTATCATATCAGTATAAGATGTTTATTTCATACTGATGGAATCCGGGAATATTGAGTACAAGTTCTATCGCTGGGGAGATTTGTTTGCCCTTTTGTGCTTGACTTCCATAACGTATCTCAATGTTTTTTCTCTTGAATCTACAAATTGGACTTCCGATCTGAATCGAGTTACCACAATCACCATGATTGGTCTTTTAGTAGGTGTTTTAATTGGCTATTCCAATATTAGAAAATGGTTGTCACGATTATTAATTTTTCTTTATTTCTCAACAATTTTCTTTCTTCAATTCATACTCTTTTTAAGCAATCATAATTCATGGAACGAAGGGCTATTCACTTACATAGATAGAATCACAAAAGTTGTTAATCAATTAATTAAAAATGTGCCCGTTTCAGATGGCATTTTGTTCTCAAGTGGTGCCGGATTGATTTTTTTATTTATAAGCTTGGTTATGGGATACCAGTATGTCCGTTACCGAAAAATTGGTTTCCCATTCTTTGCGAATTTGGCTCTCTTCGTTTTGATTCAATTTCATATTCCTCATTACAATCGGTCTTGTTTGGTCATTTTTCTCTTTGTTTTTTTTCTTCTTCTTTTTTTCCAAAGAAATTTCTTGTTAAAAAAGAGATATGAATGGATTATCGCCAATATTAGAGAGAACGAGGATGAGCTGTATAAAATTTTCAGGAAAAATCTTTTGATTATTATTTTTATTTGTCTTTTTTCCATAGGATTGCCGAATTTTCAAAATTACATATATGGTATTGGGAGGGGGCAAGTTATTTTCGAAGAAAATGAAAGGGGTTCTATTTCAAATTTCCTGGACAATTTTTTCAATCCGCTTTCAGATGAACAGGAATCAGCACAGGAATTTTTTTTAGATAATCTGACTCTCGGCACAGATATTCCCAGAACAAGGCAAAAGGTGTTTGAAGTGAGCGCAGAATCTGTAATTGGGAAACCGCCCAGATATTATTGGCGTGGAAAAGCATATTCTTCTTATGAAAAAGGAAAATGGTTTTCGGAGAACGAAATTCGCGCTGTTTATCCGGATACCGGAATCAATCAATTAAATGAGGAAAATCAGATTTATCAAGAATTCTCTTTGATTTTTTCTAAACCAGTTGATATATTGCCAATACCTCAATATGTACGGAATGTGGATGTAAGCGTCCAATTTTCTTTTTATCATACCGGTGAAAATTATAAAGATCTCATAAGTATTGGGGATGAATTCGCAAATTATAAAAATAAGGATGTTTCCTACTTTGGCGCATATAACCAGGCAAATTATGAGGAACTGCAAAATTCTGCTTCGGATTACCCAGATTGGGTTGAAGAAAGATATTTACAATTACCGGATAGATTTTCTGAAAAAATTAGAAGACTTTCAAAAGAAATTACAGAGGATAAACCAACAAACATTGAGAAGGTTCTGGCCATAACGAATTTCCTAAGAAATTCTTACCGGTATTCAGATAAGGTTTTCATCCCGGAGAACCATGATCCTATTGAGTGGTTTCTTTTAGAGGGAAGAGAAGGGTTTTGCAACTATTTCGCATCAGCTGAAACATTAATGTTGCGATCTGTGGGAATACCTGCACGCTTGGTTTCAGGGTATTCCCAGGGTGAAAGAGATTCAGAGAGTAACAAATATTTTATTTATGTGCTGAACAGACATGCTTGGGTTGAGGTATTTTTCCCGAATATTGGCTGGATAATTTTTGAGCCCACGCCAAACCAACCACAATCCGAGTTCTTTATTCGGGAAGGGGGAAATCGGAGAGAAGTGCCTGGTACACAGGATGGAAGCGACTTTGAAAATTATCAGCTGAGACGAGGCATACCAATCCAATCAGAAATTGATGAAATTGACCGAAATAATAATTTTTTCAATCCAACTGGAAACAATCAAACAAAAAGATATTTAATATGGTCAGGAACAGCTCTTCTTTCGCTAATGCTCCTGTTCACTATAATCAATTGGTTTGTTATCAAAGAGGAAAAAAATATTGCCCCAATGATCTTAAAGACCAGTTTGGAAAAAGTTGGAAAAGAAATTCCTGAATGGATTGAGAAATGGGACAACTACGAGAATCTAAAAACATCTGAAAAATATTATCTCCGGCTTAAAAAGATCTCCAGGGTTATCTTGAAAATGAATTCGGAAAATAGCACACCCTCAGAATTTTTATCTCATCTGTTCACGCAGATTCATCTTAGCGACGAATCAGCGGACTTGTTCACCAGGTCGTATCTTCGGGATGCGTATGGGGAGGGTATTGAGGAGGATTACTCTGGGATACGTTCAATTTATTGCTCTTCTGTTGGGCTGGTGTTTCGTTCTCTTATAAAAGAAACGCTGAGAAAATTCGCGTCAAGATTCAAACCCGTTTGAGAATTTAATAAATTATTGCACGGTCCATGAGATATTCTGCCTTTGCCCTGATGAATTCAGGCAGCGTTTGTAAGAGATAACCAGGTGTGCTGCCGCCTAATTTTAAACTGCGCATTGTATTTCCCAGCGCAGCTGCGCTAACGGCGTCCGCGTGAGCATTGATTCCGGCCATGTATCCTCCGCAAAATGCGCTGGCTGAACCAACCGGATCAATGGGTGAAATTGGGAGCATGGGAATAAGATATTTTTTACCGGCAGAAAAATCATATAGATATGTTTTTTCCATATCCATTAATATGATTATTCTTTCAATACCAAAATTTCCTAGTAGTTGAGCCATCCGGTCAAGATCCCTTTTTTTATTATAAAAGAGCGATTCCAGGTCTTTTGGATTGGTAATAACCGCTGATGCGCCGCTGAATACATTTATGGTCTTATTGAATGTGCCAGACTGCATTATTTCTTTACCAGGATGGATAAAAATGAGCTTATGATCCGAAGACCGGCAATATGCTGATGCCATTTCAAAATTTTCGGAATCCATCGGACTCAAATATATTGAATTCGCTTTCTTGAAACGCTCTGGGATTTCTGTCAAGCTTAATAGAGAAATTGATTTCGAACCTTCTAATGATTTAATATTTTGGCTGGAATCATATCCAAGCAGATGATCAGGGAGGGGAAGGTTTAGTTCAGAATATATCTTTTGGGGGAATGGCGTTAGGATTTCCGAATTTTCATTTATTGAATAAAAAGACCGTTGTTCCAAATTGGAATTAGTTCTTTTTATACCGCTGATATCAAATCCATTTCTCTGGATTTTGTTTAAAAACTTCTGGGGGAAATTCTCTCCAATACAGCCAATCAGACCGGCGCTGCCCCCACAGGCTTTGTATGCACAAGCAGCGTATAAGACATCGCCACCAGGATAATCAAGATAGATCCTGCCAATCCGGTTTATGACCGTTTCTCTTATGAAGTTGCCGATAAATACTGCGAACCCCGGCACCCTGTTAGTAACAATATTGTCCGGTGCCATCATAAGAAAAGATTATTTTCTTCCCTTGCGCCCCCTGCCCTGATCAATTAGTCCCCAAAGCATGGAGATGGTACCTAAACCCACCTTGGTTAATTTTTGTCTGGAAATATTTATTTCTCCACCTTCTGCCTCGGATGTCTTTTCAATAATGAACGCAGCCAGTACGCCGACCGCTGCACCCAATAATCCCCCCGCAATATACAAACGGTAATCCTTATTATTGTTTTCCATAATTATCCTGTTCTTTTATTGCTGGTAAATATTGCGAATAATGACTCAAGTGCGATCCATGGATGGGCTAAAAATTTTGGAGTATTTATTAATAAAGTGTTAACCTTGATTATTGTCGTTCTGATTTTGTCAATTTTTTGAACAAATATTTTTTGAGACTGATGGGCAAAACTTATAAACAAAGCGATGAGAAAAAATTCTATTGCCAAAAAGACAATGGCAGGGAATAATAACAAAATAACAGATATATCCGACCAGATCCTGGGGTTTGAATTTCCTGATTGGATATTGTTAAACAACGTATATCCCAAAAAGGTGACAATAATCACCGCCCCAAAGAAAGGAAGAAGAATCTGCCCATATTTCTGGTTTCTTTTTTGTGTTTGCATATTTCCATCTGGAAAAAATTTTAACATAGCAA
>CAYPPV010000027.1:0-13273 GCA_964412705.1 uncultured Pelolinea sp.
GTCGTGCTTGGGCGGCCGATGGTCGGGTCTGCCCGCCACCACCAATAGGGCATGAAAACCGGACCCCCGCCAAAAACACGGCGTGTGCGCTGGTCGTAGTCGCGGTCAAGTAAGGTCCAGTCTACTGCCTCGGAATACTTTTCCGCGCGGACCTCTGGCGTGTCAGCTTCCTCAACCTGTTGCCAGGCTTTTTCCATGATTTCCTTGTAATAGGCCACGGTTTCCTTGCGGGAAAAACCTTTCATTTTTTCGCCAACGCTCTTAACAAGAGAAACCATCATATTCTGGAGGGCAGCGCGCCTCTTGGATTTCTCCTTTCTAAATGCGAGCAGGAATTTCTTTTCGTATTCACGCAGGTTTTCCGGCAGTTCATCCGCAACCTCAATCTCCAGGGGATCACGGCTGGTTACGGTGGCTGCGTTCTTGCGCAGGACACTGAACAGGATCATGGTAAGGATCTTGTCCATGGGCTGTTCCATCAGGATGCCTGCCTCCACAGCGGTCAGGCCGCGCTTGATGCCGTGACCCTCGATGGCAATCTTGGGCGGCAGATATTTCAGGCGGCGCTTTTGAGCGCTTTTTATGGAAAAATAGATAATAAGTCCGAACAGCAGAGCAAACCCGCCGCAGCATACGATGGGAATCAATGTTCCCAGCAGTCTTGATGGATTAAAAGTGACCGTCTGTTCGGTGCGTATTTCATCCACAGGGATTAGGGATGCAGGAAATGCGGCGCCAAAGGTATAGCATCCGGATGGGCTTGCTTGTGATGTTGACCACTGGTAAACAATCCGGCCCTGGTCATCGAAACCGGATGCCGGCGTATCATCACCCGGCCAGCCACTAGGTGTGTACCATATGGTTGTATCAGGTTCGGCTCCCGGCGGCAAGTGGAAGGTGAACGTAAATTGGGTGCTGCCTTCAGAAAAATTAGACGAGAAATAGTTTGGCTGGAACTGGATAGATGCGTAATCTTCTTCATTTTCCGCTGACGCGTAGTAGAAGACATCACGTACTTTTTCGGCCCGCATGTAAACCACACCGGAATCTCCCGGCTGGATGGCGTATTGCTTTAAGCCCAGCGCAACACCGTCAACGTAATCAGAGTTTGAGATATCCGGGACTGGCTGGCCGTCCACCTCTGCCACGATGTCGCTCAAGCTGTATGTGCTGGCGCCCGGCATGCCGATATCCACGAAATCAATTTTGTGGGCACCAGGGTTGTTCTGGAAGAGGTAGTAGTACTCGATGGTGATGGTGCCGTTGCTTTCCAGATAGACATGGATTTCCGCTTCCGGCACAGAGAATGAGTAATTTTGGGCGAAAACAGCCGAAGTCAGACCTAGCAGCAGCGCAAACGCGATAATTCCCGCAAACAACTTCTTCATTACAGCATCCTATTCTCTTACCACTTGGGTTCTTCAGTTAACTGGTAGGTAGTGCCGCAGTATGGGCAGGTAACCACCGGGGCGCCGGCAACGAGCTTTACATCCTTTTCTGAAAGGACACCACCACAGGATTTGCACTTGATTGTATCCATGCCAACTTCCCCGGGTAAATCTATGTTTACTATGACGTTGTTGGCGCCCTCTTTGGATGGTCCCATGCGCGTTGCAAAAAAGATTAGGATGAATCCGACAGCAGCCAGGGCGATAGCGATCCAAATGAAATTGAAACCGCCGGTTTGGCCGCCTGCACCAAGGAAAAATAAGAAAGAAAAGATTAAAGCGAACGCAGCCAGGACAAACATAATAATTTTTCCAGATTTCATACGAACTCCATCAGAAAGATTGCATTTGGGTTGAATTTTTCATATTATATACGGAATTACCTGACATGAGGTTGTGCTTGCTGTAGCCCGGGCTATAATTTGCTCATGGACACGATTCAATCCCATAAAGATTATCTGGATCTGAAGGACAAAATCCATTACCATAACTACCGATACCACGTTTTAGATAATCCTGTCATCAGCGATTACGAATTTGACCAAATGCTGCAGGTGCTGCGCAGGGCGGAAGAAGCCCACCCGGAGTGGGTGACCGCGGATTCTCCCACGCAGAGAAGCGGCGCCCCTCCTGCGGAGCATTTCAATAAAATCCCGCATCCGGCACCTATCCTCAGCTTGGCCAATGCCTTCTCAAAAGAGGATGTCCGTGCATGGTACGAACGCATTTTGAAATTAAACAGACGGGTTGCGGAATCCGGATTTGTGCTTGAGCCAAAAATTGATGGACTGACAGTTGTCCTGCACTATGAGAATGGGCTTTTTATCCTTGGCGCAACACGCGGTGATGGAGAGATCGGTGAGGATATCACGAAGAATATCAGGACTATACGCGCTGTTCCGTTAAAAATTCCTGTTGGGGATAATAATCCCAGCGTGCCTGAGTACTTGGTTGTTCGTGCGGAAGCTTTCATCAATATCGCGGATTTTAAAGAGCTAAACAGGTTGTTGGAGGAATGCGGGGAGAAAACCTACCAGAATCCGCGAAACACCGCTGCCGGTTCACTCAGGCAGCTTGACCCGAACCTGGTCGCACAGCGCCCGCTGACAATACTGGCGTACTCGGTCGTTGGAGACAATCCTCGCGATACACAATGGGAGACATTAATTTATTTGAAAGAGCTCGGTTTTCCTGTCTCTTCAGCAGTGCAGGAATGCGGATCAATTGAGGAGGTATTGGAGAGCTTGGCTGAATGGGAAGAAAAAAGGCAGAATTTCCCCTACGAGGTGGACGGAGTTGTGATCAAGCTGAATGACCTGCAGCTTGCGGAGGAACTCGGCTTCGTGGGAAAAGATCCAAGAGGTGCCCTTGCGTATAAATTCCCTGCAGAAGAACGGACAACCCGCCTTAAGGATATTGCCGTGAACATTGGCCGGACGGGCGTTTTGACACCCTATGCAGTACTTGAGCCTGTCGAGATCGGTGGGGTCATTGTCAGGCAGGCGACTCTGCATAATTTTGACTTTATCCACGAAAAAGACATCCGCATGGGGGATACCGTGATTGTAAAAAGGGCAGGAGATGTCATTCCCTATATCGTCGGGCCGATTAAAGATCTGCGAAAGGGAAATGAGCAAGTCTATCATCCGCCAGAAGTCTGTCCCGTATGCGGCCAGCCTGTTGAAAGTGTGGAAGGAGAGGTTGCCTGGTACTGTGTAAACAGCTCTTGCCCTGCACAAGTGATCCGGAATATTGAACATTTTGTGTCGCGCGGGGCGATGGATATCGTAGGGCTGGGCATCAAGATTGTTGAACAGCTGGTCAGGGAAGGTTTGATAGAAGATGCCGCAGATCTATACAGACTAAATAAAGGCAAACTTCTCGAGCTGGAGGGATTTGCAGAGAAGAAAGCAGAGAATCTGCTGGAAGCGATTGAAGCATCAAAAAATCAACCGCTCAACAGGTTGATTTATGCGCTTGGCATTCGCGGAATTGGAGAAACGGCTGCGCAGGATTTGGCTGGGGTTTACAGGAATATGGATGAATTAGCCGAAGCAGATGCTTCCGGAATTGAATTATTGGAAGGATTTGGACCCAATACAGCGGAATCCGTGGTGGATTGGTTCGGGAATCCCAGGAATAGAAAAATGCTGCAGAAATTAAAACAAGCCGGTGTCTGGCCGGAATCGAAAAAAAAAGATGAAGATAAAACACTGCCTTTTGACGGCTTAAAATTTGTCATCACAGGCACAATTAAGAATTACACGAGGGATGAAGTTAAGAAGTTCATAACCTCCCGTGGAGGTGTAGTAAGCGGGTCTGTCAGCAGGAACACGGATTATCTGGTGCTGGGAGAAAGCCCCGGTTCCAAATATGATAGAGCAAAAGAGCTGGGTGTGCGGATGATTGGTATGGATGAACTGCTCAGACTATCTGAAAATCGGCACCATGACTGATATCATTTTAAAACCGGGGAGGGAAAAATCAATCTTACGGCGCCACCCATGGATTTTTTCAGGTTCGGTAGCCCAGGTAAGGGGAAATGTTGAACGGGGTGGGATTGTCAATGTATTTTCTTCAAAAAAGGAATTTTTAGGAAGAGGTTCGTTTCATCCGGATTCTTCAATCCGTATAAGAATATGGACCTTTGAAGATGAGCCAGTGAATGAGGAATTAATTTCAAAAAAATTGCGTATAGCCACTACCTTAAGAAAGGATGATTTATCCCTCTTTCCAAAAACATGCTGTAGATTATTTTATGCTGAATCAGACGGAATTCCCGGCCTGATTGTTGATAGTTACGGCAAATATCTAGTTGTTCAGTTCCTGACAAGCGGAGTGGAATTATGGAAAAAAGAAATTACAGCTATATTGAGTGAAATAACGGGAATTGAAAATATTTATGAACGCTCTGATGTAGATGTACGTGAATTGGAAGGGATGCAGCAATCAAAAGGAGTGCTCACAGGAAAAGAACCGCCGGATGTTATCAGAATTACCGAAAATGGATTAAATTTTTTTATCGATATCGTGAATGGCCAGAAAACGGGTTTCTACATAGACCAGCGCGAAAACAGAATGAATATTCGAAAATATACAAAAGGGAAATCTGTTTTAAACTGTTTTTCATATACAGGCGGTTTTTCCATGAATGCATGGAAGGGGGGCGCAGATCAAATCTTGTCCATTGAAGCGTCCGAGGATGCGGTGTCAATTGCCAAAAAAAATACATTCCTCAACGGGATTGATATGAACAAGATTAAATGGATTGTTGGGGACGTTTTTGAAGAATTGAGGAATTTGCGGAACAGGGCTCAAAAATTTGATTTGATCATACTTGACCCGCCAAAATTTGCGCCAACAGTATCTCAGGTTCAGGCAGCGTCACGGGGATATAAAGACATTAACCTGCTGGCATTTAAACTGCTTAATCCGCGAGGTGTATTGGTTACATTCTCGTGTTCGGGGGGCGTCAGCCGTGAATTGTTCCAAAAAATTGTGGCAGGTGCAGCGCTCGATGCGGGAGTGGAAGCGTCTGTATTGGAATTCCTCAGCCAGGCACCAGACCATCCCATCGCTTTGAATTTCCCTGAAGCGGAATATCTAAAGGGATTGGTCTGCCGGATAATTTAGGGAAATTAGAAACGCGCTGATGCGCGTTTCTAAGTGGAGATGGCGGGAATCGAACCCGCGTCCGAAAGATTAGAACACCGAACTTCTACGAGCATATCAGATCTTTTTTCTCACCGCCGGGTGGTAGACCTGCAGCCGCTCCCTGCGGCCAGCCGTTTAGACCCGAAAGTCCTCTTTCGCATGAATCACGGCGATTCATGCGGCACTCCAGCTTTTTGTCGCCTATCCCGCTGCCGGCTGGAGAAAGGAGCGGGTAGACGTGGCTTATTGTTAAGCCTTTGCTCTACCTTACCGCTTACGCGGCTAAAGGAAGAGCAGCATATTCAGTGCGATTGGCACTTAATTTGTTGTACTGATTTTACGAGGTCGGTACCTCTCGGCTCGCCGTCCGGGACCAGCCTCTTCCGTCGAAGCCTGTCATCCCCGAATGCATAAATATTATAAGACAGAATTGTAAAAAATTTATCAAAACTGAATTTGTTTGGCATATTCTGTGCAACATATTTTCTGAATGAGGTATGAAAGAATTTAAATGATCCCGGGCATCGATATATCAGAGCAGAACGGCCAGATTAATTGGGAGAAAATTGAGGGTAGTGATATTGGTTTTGTATATATCAAGGCTAGCGAATCAATTAATAAGGTTGATCCCATGTTCGAGGCTAATATCAAGGCAGCCAAACGGCTGGGGTTGTTAGCCGGTGCGTACCACTGGCTGCATCCAGGGCTGCATGTTGGCCAACAGGCCTCGCTCTTTACGGAAACTGTTATGGATTTCAGCGGTATGCTTGTTCCTGCAGTCTGCCTTGGAACTCATTATGAAGCGGGCAGCGAAAATGAAAAATACATCCGTATTTTCCTTGATTTGGTTGAGTCCCAGACAGGAATGAGACCCGTTATTTACACTTCAGAGTCCTTCTGGCACACATTTTTACCCAAGGCAGTGTGGGGATGCGATTATCCGCTCTGGATCGATAAGCCCGGCACCATATGGCCAAGTCAGGTCTGGCCATGGGCAGGCTGGACTTTCTGGCAAACATCCTACCAGGCATCATTGCCTGGCATTCCAGTAAATCTTGGACTGAATTGGTTTAATGGTTCAAAGGAAGAACTTCTCAGAATGGTGGTTCCATGATTCCTGGTATTGATGTGTCTCACTGGCAGGACAACATTGACTGGGCTGAGGTCAAGCGGAGCGGCGTGAAATTTGCTTTTATAAAGGCAACGGAATTCCCGGATAAGAAAACATCCCTTTTTATTGATAATACACTGCAGATAAATATTCGGGGAGCAGCAGAAAATAATATCCACTGGGGTGCTTATCACTTTTTCCGTACGCATATCGACCCCGTCATTCAGGCGCAGGTTTTTTGTGAAACAGTTGGGGAGTTCAACAGTCTTCCGCCCGTTATGGACCTGGAAGCTGCTGGAAGCAAAGGAGAAAGGCTCAATCACAAGGTAAGGCAGTTCCTTGAAGAAGTGGTCCGAATTACAGGCAGGACACCAATCATTTACACGAGCGGCGGGTTCTGGCGCAGCTATATGATGTATGAAAAGTTAAAACATACAGATTGGGCAGGGAATTATCCATTATGGCTGGCACATTACACAAATTTATGGCCAAGCCCCCTTTATCCATGGGCTGCTTGGGATTTCTGGCAGTATTCTGACCATGGGAGAATACCGGGCATTAATACTCATGTGGACCTGAATTGGTTTAATGGATCAGAGAGTGAGCTCATTGAAAAATTTGTCAATCAAAAACTTTCTCTCGAAAACTCAATATCTAATGATGAGCAGTTGATGGTCCATGAACCTGCTGCCCAAAGCAAGTCACTTGATTCTCATTACAAGGGAGATTACCAGGAATCTGATCAAATGAAGCAAAGCCAAAATCCTTATGCATCGAAATATTCAGCCAATCAGGAAGAGTGGATTCGCTCTTATTTCTTCGGTAATTGACTAAATCCACGAATTAGATAAATAATTTAAAAATCGATTTCAGAGTCTGTTTCCATGGTTGAAAACAGATCTCCATATTCTCCTGCAGGGCTGTCTCACCTTATTGCATGATTGGTTTAAGCAGGAAAGCACTTCTTTGATTCATATTCAAATAATTTTGCCCTGGAATAAGTGTGATTGTTCTGGACTTGCTTATGAGTTGAAACGTTCCATGGGTGGGGTTCCCGCAGTAAGGCAGCGCATTCTGTAAACATTGCTGCTGCTTGTTATGAAAAGAGAATGCCCATCTTCACCCCAAGCTAGATTGGCGGTTTTTTCTGGAAGGTAGATTCTACCCAGAAGCACAGCCGCGGGACTGAAAACCCAAATTCCACCGGGACCTGTGCAAAAAACATTGCCATTGTTGTCGACTTTCAAACCGTCAGGCCTTCCTGCATATTTTTCATCCCAAAGTTCCGCCCAAATTTCTCCTCCGTGCAGGTTCCAGTTGTCATAGGGATGGAAAAGTCTGATATGCTGCCGAACAGTATCCGTTATGTATAAGCGGCTCTCATCATTGGTAAATGCTAGACCGTTAGGACGTTCAAAACTGTCGGTTATGAGAACGGGTGAGGATCCATTTGGTGGAACCCGGTATACACCCTGAAAATCTAATTCCTGCTCTGCCGGTCCTCCCATACCTAAACGCAAGCCGTAAATCGGATCTGAAAAGAAAATGGACCCATCTTTCGCGCACACAACATCATTGGGAGAATTTAATCTTTTCCCTTTATACGTGGATGCGGCTTTCTGGATAGTTCCATTTACTTTGATCGCAACAGATCTTGTTTTGTGTTCACAGATAATGAGATTGCCGTTTGGCGAAAAGGTCAATCCATTGGAGAAGTTACTTGGAGCCCGGTATTTTTTTAGCCCTTCTGACTCGGACCAGGAATAAATCGTATTGGCAGGTATATCTGAGAAGTACAGTTGATTTTCTCGGCTGTTCCAGACTGGTCCTTCTGTAAACTTAAATCCTTCGGCAATGAGTTCAATTTCTGTATCTGGGTCAATCAGGTTGAAAAAATCAGACTGCGCACCTTCAATTCTCATATTTGCAGATCTCGCTCTCCGTCAGCAAATTCACGAATTAATTCCTGTTTTAAATCCCACAGCTTCTGGGTGAGTGATACATGATAGTGATGGGGATTCATCACACGTTTTACTCCCGGATAAAGCCGGTTCATATCCTTTTCACGCAGAGTGCGGATTTCATCAAGTCCAGGTGGATCATAAACGATATCGCCTCCATCCATTACGGAAACAAGGAGCGGTTCGATTTTTGAAAGGTTTTCAGATTTTAATTTACGCCGCTTGGTCTGGTCAGTCGGATGTCTCAGAAAGATCGTGTCCCGCTCTTGCAATTTTTCATCCTCAAACGCCATTACATCTGCGATAGCCTTTTCACGGTTATCGTACAACCGCCAGATGAATTTATGGCCTGGATTTATTGTTTTTTCAGGATTTTCCGAAATTTTAATCGCAGGGACCCATTTGCTGTTTTCCCTGACCGCAACAAGTTTGTAAACCCCATCCAGTGCGGAATCACCCTCTGATGTGATCATACGGGTTCCAACGCCATATGCCAACCGACCGATTAGGTCCTCTGGATCCACCCCGTACCTGCTAGCTTCATCCTTGATCTGAGTGATGATCTGCCAGATAACCAGCTCATCCAGCTGGCTTGACAATACAATAGTGGTATCTGGGAAGCCGGCATCATTCAACATCCTGGCTGCCTGTATGCTCAGATAAGCAAGATCGCCAGAGTCCAGGCGGATGCCTACCGGTCTGTGCCCGCGCTTCTTCAGTTTTTCGAATACTTTAATTGCATTCGGGATTCCGCTTTCCAGAGTATCAAAAGTGTCAACAAGAAGGATACAGTTATCCGGATACGTGTCAGCGTATGCCTGGAAGGCATCCAGCTCGCTTCCACCTAATGCGACGATGGCTTGCACCATGCTGTGTGCGTGTGTACCGCTTGGATTACGGCCGAGTACAGCGGATATACCTACATTCGATGTGCTCGCTGCTCCCCCAATGATCGCTGCCCGAGCACCAGCGCTGGCGGCGCGGTCCTGAGCGCGCCGAAGGCCAAATTCCAGCAGTACCTGCTGAAGGCCGCTTTCATATATTCGGGATGCTTTGGTGGCGATTAGAGTTTGAAAATTGAGATGGTTAAGGAGTGAGGATTCCAGCAGCTGGGCAAATAGAATGGGACCTTGAACTACAGCCAGCGGTACGTTTGGATGAACAACCCTGCCCTCTGGAATGACATGCATATCCAGGCCGGTTGCCACCGATTGGCCTTCCAGCCAATGAAGGAAATCTTTAGTAAATAAAGGATTGCTGTTGTTATCTTTTAAAACTGAAAGGTATTCTATCTCTTCTTTCCCGAATGTGGCCTCCTCAACCCAATCGAGGAGCCATTCAAGACCTGCATTGATGCAGTAACCCGCCTGGTGCTGGCCAAAATCCGGATAGCTTCGGAAAAAATAGTCAAACTGGGCGATTTTTTCATGGATACCCTGCTGGAAATAGACCTGGGCCATGGTAATCTGGTAAAGATCAGTGTATAAAACACCTTCCGCGAGACGGGTTTGATTGAATTTCATCACTTTTCCTCCATATTACCGAATATCCAGGATTATTTTCGTAAGATAAATATTAACTAAAAACGCGGTAACTATTTTATGACAACTCTCATCAAAATAGAAACCCGCGATTGGATTTTTTGATGTAGATTTATCGGTATCGAATAAAATGAAACCAAGATGAAAAAAACACGCATAATTGGATTTTATGGATATTCAGGCAGTGGGAAAACGTCCTTGTTAGAAAGGATTACAAAAAAGCTTTCAAAAAGAGGTCTCAGAGTCGCTGTTATTAAGCAAAGCGATAAGACCGCTGATCTGGATGAGAAGGGGAAGGATACCTACCGTTTAATACAAGCAGGTGCAAAAACAGCAGCATTCTATTCATCGAATCAGGCCGTACTATTTCTGAAAAATCGCAAGGATATCTGGGAAATAATTAGGATAATTGAGCAATTAGGAAATCCTCAAATAATCCTGGTGGAGGGTGCGAATGACCCGAAAATCAATAAAATTCGTATTGGAGAAAAACCAAATAGAGAGAATACAATATATACCTATGATGGTGATTTTAAGGTATTAATGAACATTATCTTGAAGGAGATGTGATATGTACCAATTGAAGATTGTTGTAAACGGAGAAAAGGTCAGACTGACAGATTTTCCCAATAAAATCATCTCGCAGACCTTGGTGGGCATGCTGCGGTCTCTTCAGGGTGTGGAAGAGGTGGACAGTGCTGTGATCGAAATGGAAAAAATTGACGGATCAGAAGAAAAATAAAAAAGGATGGGCGGAACAGGGCTTGAACCTGCGACCTCATCTGTGTAAGAGATGCGCTCTGACCAACTGAGCTCGAGAACTCAATCATCCCCTGTTTTCTAAATAGATGTGCACTAAGGTTCTGTGTAATTTTTACAAGAGATGTTAACTTTAGTTGACTTCTCTTGCGCTTGTCATAAAGCATTACTTATTTATCTATAAACGATCTATTGAAAATATCTAACAATATGGAATTTTTTTTATTCTTAACTCATGAAAAGAAAATTCGACACCTTATAAACGCTCATATAATTATCAGAAGTCTTTTTGTTCTTTAAAAATCCAAGAAAATGAAAATAGCTGTTTTAGACGATAGAAAAAATGAAGATATAAATAATCAAAGCTTGAATCGCATCGATGAATATCATGATGATGTGAATGAAGCGATTTCACAAGCCTTGAGAGCGTTAGGTCATAATGTGTATCTACTTGAAGCCAATATTAATCTAGAAAGAAGACTTTCAGTGATTAGACCAGACCTCGTATTCAATAATTCCATAAAGCAAATAAATGGCGGGGAAAAAGCCTATGGGCCATCCATTCTCGAAAAGTTAAGGATCCCATTTACAGGTTCTTCTTCAAGTGTTTGCGCTGATGCGTATGATAAAGTCAAAGCCAAGAAAATTTTTATCAGGAAAAATATCAATACGCCGAATTTTTATGAAATACCAAATGCGCTAAATAAAATACCCGTTGATATAAAATTTCCATTGCTTCTAAAACCTGTATTTGGTGGCTGCAGTCGGGGGATTGGTAAGGAAAATCTAATCCGCGAAAAAAACACATATATGCGAAAAATTAAGAAAATAATTGATAAATCCCCCTTACGTTATTTCGTGGAAGAATTTATTGGAGGGCGGGAATTTACTATAAGTGTTATTGGTAATTTGAAAAATTTGAAAGTATTACCAATTATGGAATTTATATATCCAAACGAAGATGAGATGATGCATTACCGGGATTTTAAAACCAAAATGATTGATTATGAAAAGGAAAAATATATCTGTCCTGCGACTCTCTCAAAACCAAAACAGTTTCAATTAACAAATTTAGCAATAAAGACTTATCAAGCAATTGGATGTCGTGATTATGCCCGAATTGATATCCGCCTGGATAAAGAGGGCAAGCCTTATGTGCTTGAGCTGAATGTACTGCCCAACTTAATACCCAATCAGAGTTCGTTTGCTATTACTGCGGAAGTAGGGGGATTATCTTTTACGCAATTGATTAGTACGATTATCTTTGTTGCCAAGAAAAGATTAAATCTATAAACTCTTCTTAGAGGATTACCGGATATCAATCCTAAGTGTATGCTGATGTTTGATAAGTAGAGAGTGTACGATAAATTGTGTAAATGAGTTATTCTAAAGAAGTAAAAAAGAAATGAGAAGAGCACGCAGTATTAAAGTTTAATATGTCACACTCCATGAGAAACTATGGAGATGAAACAAGTGACCAAAATTGTGATTGTGCATGAATTGTTGGCTCAGGATGTACCCAAAAGCCATATTGCAAAACAACTTGGGGTATCCAGGAGAACTGTGATCCGCTGGACACAATCTATCCAAGAGCACGGCAGCCTGGAAGCATTTCTGGGCTACTATCAACAAGCCAAGAAAGGACCGCGCAGGAAGCGGAAAACCGATGCTCTTCTCAAACGGCGCATCTGGGCGCTTCGGGACAAGCATTATGATTGCTGTGGACAAAAGATCCAATATTTCCTTGAAAAAGAATATGGTGTGCAAGTCAGTGTCACCACGATCTACAAAGTATTATCTGAGAAGTATGAATTGCGATCAAAGTGGAAAAAGAACCAAAAAAGAGGGCCTGTCCCTCACGCCCGAGCCCCGCGAGAGGTGATCCAGATGGATACAGTCGATTTTGGCGGCGTTTTTGCCTTCACAGCTATTGATATCTATTCAAAAGAGAGCGATGTACTCCTGCGTCCTTCCCTGGAAGCAGCTGATGGGCAAGCCTTTTTACTTGCTTGTATGCCCAGACGTTTTGATGGTTTCGTCCACACTATTCAAACTGATGGCGGCAGCGAATTCAAAAAAGAGTTCCAGGACACGCTCCCCAACTTCTGCCTGCGCCATCGGTTTGCCCGACCTTACAAGAAGAATGAGCAAGCATTTATCGAGAGTTTCAACCGCACTTTTCGTAAGGAGTGTTTGGGATGGATCAAATATTCCCCTTCTGATATCCCTCAATTGACCTTATTGGTGGAGGACTGGTTGCGGTATTATCACTATGAGAGACCGCATATTTCTTTGAATATGCGCCCTCCTCTCGAGAATTCAGGTGTGACATTTTAAAGTGTACATTGCGACCACTTGACAAAACACTAACTTTATGAGAAAGAAGTGATTAATTAATAATCGCTTCTTTACCATTCAATTACAATTGTAGCTGGCAAATGTTTTTAAATATCGCCCTGAGAAATCTCTTTTCGTAATCAGGTCCGCTTCTTCTGGAGCCTTTCCTTGATATCTTTCGGTTCGATAAACCGCTTACGCATACCGCTGATAAGACCATGGCGGTATTCATCCCAAGCAATATATTCATATTCGTTGAAATCCTGTTTCGGTGGCATACCCATATTTTTATGCAAGGCGATCTTCACATACTTGGAGTTGATATTAAGCAGTTCAATAATCTTATCCTGTTCAATCTTATCAAACCAAATGTCCCTTTTAGAAGGAATGAATGAAGAGGAATTCTTTGTTTTGCCACGCCATTTCTTTACAAAACTACTGTAAATTTTTTTATAGTTATAT
>CAYPPV010000028.1:0-13105 GCA_964412705.1 uncultured Pelolinea sp.
AACGGTGTTGTCAGCGCCGCGGAAAGGAAAGCCAATATGGCTGATTTCTTACGCGAAAATCCTGCGCGCTCCAGAAGCAGAAAAGTAATCACACCCTCCGGAAATTCATGGAGAACCATGCCGATGGCTGAGAGGATCCCGGTAAAAATGCTTACATTGAACGTGACGGAATAAATAATTCCGTCAATAAATGAATGCAGTCCAATCCCAATCATGGGGATGATGCCTGTTGCAACAGAGCGGTCAGGGTCATTGCAGACAAAAACGCTCACAAATCGATTCGTGATATAAAGGCCTAGAAATCCCACTAACAAGAAGGTTGGCGCACTTTCGCTCATTCCAAACGATTTGGGTATGATATGTAAAAAAGATACAGAAATGAGCACTCCCGCAGCGAAGCAGATGAAGTACGCTACATTTCGGTTTGCCCAGTCGGCGTGTTTGCGAATAATATAAATGCCGGCGGTAGTAACCAGGCATGCCAGCATGCTTGCTGTAAATACCGCAATGAATTCCAGGGTAAACATATACTCATTCTCCTTTTATGTATGTGCTTTTTGATGTATTTTCTTCACATTGACTACACGGGAATGCTGACCTGTTCTCCGCGCTCATTTTCCTCAATCCTGTATAAATCATGAATATTCTCCACACGATCAATAAACAGAATGCCATCCAGATGATCGATTTCATGATGAACTGCAACGGCATTGAAACCGCGAAAAATCCGGTCAAATGGTTTGCCTTTATGGTCCAAGCCCTTTACCCGCAGATAATGCGGACGCTTTGTTTTTCCATACAAACCGGGGAAGCTTAAGCATCCATCAAAGTCTTTTCGCTCATCGCCTGATTCAAGGACTTGCGGATTGACCAGCGCGACAGGAGGACCTGGATTCCATTCCTTCCCCTCTCCTTCACCCAAACAAACTACCACCACGCGCTGATGCCGGTTGATTTGCGGCGCTGCTAGCCCGATGCCGTTCAAACTGGCCTTTAAAGTATCATTTAAATCCTGAATTAGACGGCGAACCTTTTCATCCACTTTCAAAACAGGGGAACTCTTTTGGCGCAATTCCTGTCGGGCTTGCGGATATATAAGAATCTCTCGGACAGCCATCCTCTACATCCCCCCTATCGAGGCATTTTCTACATCCTTTTCCAAAAGCATAATAAGCATCTGTATTTCCTTTTGCGGTTCTTCTGCGCGTATTGGCTCGCCTTTCATCCAGGCACTGGAGATACTCGCGGCCTGGTGGATGATACAGCTTGGCTCGATACCTTCTTGTTTTAATGCCTCTTCTAATATTCTTTCTTCCTCATTGCTGTTGATACGATTCAGGAGGAAACGGATTCCTGCGATATGGGAATTTTCATAAAATTGGTTGGCCCAGCCAACCAGTTCCGGGTCTTCCAGATGCGCTGTGGCGGGCTTGTTGTGAAGCTGGATGCTTTTCACAATTTCCTTCATGTTGACCGCCATCTCCACAGACACAAGACTCGGATCTATCACAAAAACGATCATGTCCAAACTGGTCACTACGCCCCTTGCCGTGTCTTCCAGCCCCGCCTTAAAATCAATCAGGGTTACCGGAAGCTGCCCATCTAGGTTTACGCGAAAATCTCGCGCGATCTTCGCAACCGGACCGTCGCAGCCCGCCCCTGGACCCTCTCCGCCTATTTTGCCGGCTATTAGAAAAATAATTCCATCCGGGCTTCTGGCGTAATATGCCTTATCCAATCTCTCCAGTTCAACTTCAGCCCCATCCAGGGGTTTGGGGTCATCCACCGGGCATGTGACAAATCCACCGCTGAATACGGTTCCGCCATAATAATCCATCAATGGTTTGGGTGAACGTTCAATCTCCAGGAGCCGGAATAAACCCAGATTGGTAGAATCGGCATCCAGCACGATAACACCATACCCTATCTTAATGAGCCTTTTAGCGATTAATAATGTCACCGTGCTTTTACCAGAGCCACCTTTCCCAAATATTCCGATCCGTTTGCCTGCTAGCGGTTGATTGTTTTTCTTATCTTTCAAAATTCACCTTCTTTTTTCATGAGCTTATTTGGCTACGCTTCCATTCTTGTCTTGAACTGCGGATGAGATTTTTTGGTTGAACAATTCAAGTATTTCCCTGATCTCTAAAAACTCGAAATCTTCAATCTTTCCCTGATCGCAGAGCATAGCGATATGCGGATTGATCGGCAGCCGTGCCAATACAGGTGCTCCCGCGGCCTGAGCCACTTCCTCTGCGTGGCTTTCTCCAAATATAGGTTGCCTCGACCCGCAATCCGGGCAGACAAAATATGACATATTTTCAATGATGCCTACTGTCGGTACGCCAACATGCTGGGACATATGCACTGCTTTTCGTACGATCATGGAAGAAAGACTCTGTGGGGTTGTCACCATCAGAATTCCATTCAGCGGCAACGACTGCATGATTGTTAAAGCGGCGTCTGAAGTGCCCGGCGGTAAGTCAATCAGCAGATAATCCAGATCCCCCCATTTCACGTCTCCCCAGAGCTGGGTAATGGCTTTGCTGATCATTGGCCCCCGCCATATAACCGCCTGATCTTCACTTGGGAGAAGCAAATTCATGGACATCACCTTAATCCCCAGTCTACTTTCGAGCGGTTTCAGCATCTTCTGTTCCGACATAACGGACCCGCTGAGCCCAAAGAATTTTGGGATGCTCGGACCGGTAATATCCGCATCCAAAACCCCAACCCGATTCCCTTCCCGCGCCAGCGCGGTCGCCAGCAGGCTGGTAACAAATGATTTACCCACGCCGCCTTTACCGCTCATCACAGCAATCACGTTGCGGACATGGTTGTGCTTAGAGGCTGTGCCCATAATTTCCGTTTTCCGAGCTTCTTCTTTTTTGTGATCCGTTTCATTTTCCCTAGAATTCATTTTTTCCTCTTTTCAATTGGATATGATTAATTGCATCTTTCTACAAATTTTTCTCTAAAAATCCGGCTTCACCGCCGTTTGTTGCCGCCCCTCTTTTGGCGGCGGCGCCTTTGATGCCCGTGTAAAGCTGATTGCCCCCTGAAGGAGTCCGCCTGACCGGAACTGCTATCTGCCCTTTGTCCAATAAGTCCCATTAGTGCGTCAAAAACCGCAGGAAGCATCTTTATCGCAAATTCACTAAAGCATGTGCGATCCGGCGTCTCAATAACGGATACCGGCTCTGCTTCGAAAACTTCCAGACTTTGCTGTTCCCCCTTGCTTCCTGTCTCATTGACCTCCAACTCGCTTACCTCAGAAATTGCACCCGTCGGGCAGACATCTATACAGCGCTTGCACAAGGTGCATTTTGAATCATCAACTACCGCAATCCCGTCCCGGATTGAAACAGCATCACTGGGGCACGCGGAGACGCAGGCTCCGCAGACACTGCACTTGTTTGAATCCACTTTGATGTACATATTCATGCCTCCTTTCAAGGACGCATCCATATTAAGCATTTAACCGCCAATAAACCAACTTCATCCTTCATGCCAGCAGTCAAATTGTTTTCAAATGTAATTTATAATTATTCTAATACTTTAATTGACAAACGTCAATTATATGTTACAATATTTATTAGAATATGGAAGGGAATATAGAAACCATTGTTGGGAAGCGCATCAAAGAACTGCGCCAAAATCAGGGTCTGACGCTGAGAAGTTTGGCAGACCAGAGTGGTCTTTCTGCCAATGCGATCAGCCTGATCGAGCGGGGCGAAAATTCGGCAACCATTTCCTCCCTGGAGAAAATCGCCAATGCACTATGTATATCAGTAAATGAATTATTTCACAAAGGCCGATTTCCTTCTATTCTCCATCTAAAAAGTGACGAGGGATTGAAAAAAAAAGTCGCTAATTTTGAAATCCAAAGCTTAGGGTTTGGCTTACAAAATCAGCTGATGGACCCTTACCGCGTGACGGTGTTTCCAGGAGAAGATACATCATCTAGAGTTATCTCACACCCTGGCCAGGAATTTATCTATTGTTTATCCGGTGAAATTGAATTTTTCATTGGTGACCAGCGGTTCCAGCTGTACTGCGGAGATAGTCTTCTTTTTGATGCCCTATATCCCCACGGCTGGTGCAATCCAAGTGATCAGAAAGTGGATCTGCTGATGATTTTTCAATCTCTTTCCGACCCCCATTTGGCACGACAGCGCCATATCGAGATAATTGTTGATGAGAAAAAAAATACGTATTAGAGAATTGCTTCCTTTTCTGTGTTTTATTCTTGGGGTGATGTTTGCTGAATAACGCAATCACATATCTTTATTTTCTATTGGTTGTTACCCTGCCTGTTTTGCTGGATGGCGCGTATCTTGCTACCCTGCTTTCACTTGCAATGGGATTTCTGATAACTTTCATTGTTGCCCAAATTTGGCGTCTGGCTAGTGCAGGCTCATAATTCAGTTTTTCTTTTTATGAAATTATAATCATATTCATATTTAAGTATTTGATATTCAATTTGAATTTTGAAAAATTTAAACCTATTTACATTCAGCAAAATGAGAAAAATATTAGACATACCACTGAATAACAAAGCGCTTGTTTTTGGAACTAATCTTGGTGCGGATCACCTGGGAATCTCATCTTCTATCTTGTTTAAAGATACTCAGGCGCAGATTGACGCAATCCTTGCATTTAACGATTTTTTTAATCCAGATTTCCTGCTGACCCCCATGGACCTGAGTGTTGAAGCAGAGTACTTCGGAAGCTCCGTGCGGTTTTTAGAATCGGATGCGCCAACTGTTACAAATCGGCTGATCCAATCGATTGATGAGATTAAAAAAATATCCACACCTCATCCGGAGTCAAAACGGATCAAAGCTTTTCTCACTGCTGCCGAGAGCATTAAATCACTTCATATCGGAAAACCCCTAATCAGCGGGGCCACCGGCCCCTTCACGCTGGCTGGCAGATTGTTTGGTGAACAGGAGTTATTCAGATTGATCTTTCTGGACCCGTCCGCCGCTGAAGCGCTGATTGATAAATGCCTCCGGTTCATCCATGATTTCGCCGAGGCATTCAAACAAGCAGGATGTGACGGAATCGTTATTTCGGAACCACTGGCAGGGATGCTTTCACCCAAAGATATGAAACGATTTTCTTCTCGCTTTATACGGGATTTGGTTAAAGAACTGGAATCGCCGGAATTTTTTGTTATTATACATAACTGCGGCGCAAAGATAGTTCATGCGGATGCGATCCTGCATGCTGGTGCTTCCACTTTTCATTTTGGCGCGCCTATGGACATTGTTCAAATTTTGGAAAAATGTAACGGGGCCCCCGTCGTCTCCGGCAATCTGGATCCGGTGGCAATTTTTATGGGAGGCACTCCTGAATCCGTTTTCACTGAAACAAGGAGTTTAATGAAGCGCGCGAACTCGCATCGAAACTTCCTCATTTCATCCGGCTGCGATTTGCCCCGCAATACGCCGCCCGAAAATGTGCACGCTTTTTATTCAGCGGTAAGGCAGGAGCTTCCGTAAAGATTTCGCAAAAAAATCGAACGAATAGGATGACTAATCGTAGCTTGCGCGCTTTTCCGCGTCCGTCATTGTAGGTGCGATCAGCGGCTCCCAGCTAGGGTCTTTCCAGGTGCCCAGATGTTCGTGCATCTCCAGATACTTCTTAGGGATGGGGTGCGTCCCAACAACCACATCCACGCCAAAACGCTTTTCCAGAAATGATTTGAATGTATTGATGTAGGGACAGGGCGGGTATCCGACCACCAGGCCGGTCGCCAGGTGAATCGCTTGTGCTCCGTTCTTCACCATCTCTTCACCGGCATATTCCACATTCCCGCCGGGGCATCCATCGCAAGTCGTGTAGCCAACCAGTTCGATATCCATGTCCCGATATATGCTGAATGCCCCCTCCCTGTTCCTCATCGCCCGCAGGCATTTGCCGCCCGCGCAGCGCCGGTAGCGGTCACAGATGATAATTCCGATTTTCGCCGTTTCTTTCATAGGTTTTCCTCCAGTATTTAGTATATATCTCATTTATGGATAATATAGATAATATAGCAGCAGTCTGCTCTTTAATATCTAATTTATCTTCCTGTCCTGGACATTGAAAACAATAAAAACGGGAAATACCCAAGAGGTTTTTTCACATAAGTAAAAATGGATGAATTTACTTATTTGACCGCCAGCACCGGGCAGTCCGCCAGTGAAATAACCTTCTGAATCTGACCACCGAGCAGCAAACCGGCCAGCCCGCCCAGCCCTCTCGTGCCCATGATGATCAGGTCGCAGTCCCGGTTTTCAGCCACTTCCAGGATGGTTTCGGCTGGAGAGCCGAACAGCAGTTCTTCATGGATTTCAACCCCCTCCCCGATCAGCTCCCTTGCTTCCTGGATGAGTCTGTCTCCTGCAAACTTGCGTTCGGCGATTAATTTATCCAGATAGGGCTGGCCCAGTTCGGCCGGCACCGGCTCCAGCACACACACCAGCCACATCTCCGCGCTGGTCTGCGCGCGTGCCAGGTCCCCTGCGATTTTCGCCGCCCTCCGGGAGTGGTCCGACCCATCAAACCCGGCCAATATCTTGCGGAACATCTGCCACCTCCTAATATTTATCAGAATGAAATTTCACAGTCTTTATTATCACTATACCAATTTAGAGCCCACATTTCAAACGCCCAACCGAAGATTCTGGCCGGCTTGCGTCAACCGGATGGCCGCGAATAAACTGCTCCACATATATAAATTGTTGCACATAATACATTCAGGAATACTATGTCGAAGGATGGCTGCGTGCATGAAGGAGTGGAAAGGCGTCGCATAGCTGGCACACTGAGATTCATCAGGAATATTCCTTACCTTCTTTCCATGATCGGCATGGTTGAATATGTGAAATAGAATTCCCTGAGACAGATAAGCTTTCATTAGCAAAAAAAGGGGGTACCGGGAAGCATATTGCTATGGGCGGAAATTAACCTGCGCAACCGAAATTGACCGATATCTGGTATAAAATATTTTTTGGCTGTTTACGAATGGAGAGCATCGGTATCATCACTTCACTCACCTTCAACAGTAATATACTCGTATAATGCATTGTTGGATAATGAGCGCATGAACATTTTTCAAACCCTGTTGCAGCTTCTGGGCGGATTGGCTATCTTCATCTTCGGTGTAGACCTGCTCAGCGAAGGCCTGGAGAAAGCCGCCGGCAGCCGGCTGCTGACATTCCTTGAGAAAGCCGCCAGCAACCGAATCAAAGGGCTCTTCTTCGGCACCGTTGCGGTCAGTTTATTGCAAAGCAGCAGCATGCTGATGGTGACCATGATCGGCCTGATCAACGCCAGGATGCTTTCCCTTGAGCAGGCGATAGGCGTCATGCTGGGCTCTGAGATCGGCACGACCATCACCGGCCAGGTGGTGGCTTTCAATTTGGGGAGTGTTGACCTGGTATTCCTCATCATCGGATTCTACCTGCTTTTCTTCACTAAGCATAAAAAATGGCAGGGGGTCGGCCAGCCCCTGTTCGGGATCGGTTTGGTCTTCCTGGGAATGAAAATGATGTCATCAGCGGGCGGCGTGTTCAGCCAGCTGCCCGCCTTCCGCGCGCTATGCGAATCCCTGAGCCAGAATATATTCCTAGGCATCAGCGTTGGGGCAGTCCTCACCGCGCTTATTCAGAGCAGCAGCGCCATGACCGGCTTGGTGATTGCCATGGGCAGCGCAGGGAGTATTTCGCTCGTTGCAGCAATCTCGCTGATCCTGGGCGCAAACATCGGCACGTGCTTTACGGGTTGGCTGGCGGCCATCAAATCCTCTCTGAACGCCAAACGGGCATCCTACGCGCAGATATTCATTAATTTCGGTGGTGTGATTGTATTTATGCCTTTCATCAAACCCTTTGCCAGCTTAATCGCCACGACATCCCCGCTCCTCCCCCGCCAGATCGCCAATGCCCATACAGTGTTCAATGTGGCTATCAGTTTTTTACTCCTGCCGCTGGTTAAGCCTATTACTTGGCTGGTAAAAAAAACCGTTCGGGGGACCGGTGAGGAAAAAGAGAAAAAGGTCACCAAGTATATCGACGAGCGTTTGATTTCTTCGCCCTTCGTGGCGGTAACCATCGCGAAGGAAGAAATCCTGCGCATGGGCTGGTTTACGTACCAGATGCTCAAAAATGCGGAAAAAAGCTTTTTATCCGGTAAAACCAAGCATGCTGAAGCGGTTCTGGAAAAAGAGCCGGATATCGATGAGATCAGCCATCAGGTGGACCAATTCATGGAAGATATCCCTGCGGATAAATTGAATCCCGAAGAGAGGGCAATGCTGGAAAAGCTCCGCCATTTGGTGACGGACATTGAACGCGTTGGCGACCACGCGGTCAACCTCGCCGAATTCGCCCTGAGAATGGAGAAAAAAGACATCAAGTTCACCAAATATGCCCATAAAGAGCTCAAGGCGCTTTTCGAAACGGTCGCGGAACATTTCAGCACATCACTCAAGGCATTTCGGGACCACGACCTCACCTTGTTGGACCAAGTGGTCAAGAGCGAAGATGAGGTGGATGGGATGGAGAAGAAATTTAAGAAAAAACATATCCAAAGGCTTCGCAAAGGGCTGTGCCAACCAGAAGCCGATCCGATCTACGTGGAGACCCTGCGAAACCTTGAGCGCATCAGTGACCATTCCTATAATATTGCGCTCAGCCTGATCTATTAGAGGTATACAGATACAGATGGCCACTACAAATGCAGAGACCTTCTGTCACTCTATAATCTCAGCGCAAAGCGAGCTTTCTCTTTCTTTCCATTTCTGGAAAAAATCCAGAATGAATCCTGTAGATTTACTCAGTCGACCCGCTCCAGCACAATGCTGAATATAAAATAGGCCGCGGCGGCCAATGCGAACACTATTCCTTTAAGTGAATTCGTTGATAAACCCGCCGCCTGAAGAATGAACAAACCGGCATAGCCGATCCCCAGAACGACTGCAGCGATCACCAGCGCGCGGTTCCGGATATGTTCCGCCCGCTCATCCCGCCGCAGCGGGAAAAACGGATGGGTCTCATCCACCACAAAACGTCCGCTGTGAAGGTAATAAAGGAAGCCGATAAAGAACACCAAGCCCATCACTGCCCCGGGGCCAGCGCCCATATTCAGCGACATCAGCCAGCCGAACAGCGCTGAGACCAGCGCGCGGCCGAGGTAATAAGGTAGCAGTTTTGAATCAAATTTCATTTTTTTTCCCTTTATTCAGTCGGAATAATTCCTCCACACTTGTTTGGAGAGCCGCAGCAAGCATCAGCGCGGTATGCACCGATGGCGTGAACCGCCCTTTCTCGATAGCAATGATGCTCTGCCGGCTCAATCCTGTTTTCTCCGCCAGCTCCTCCTGGGTCAATCGCATATTTTTCCTGTGCACCCGTACGGTATTGGAAAGATCTTGATTATTTCCGTATGGGTTCATATGCAACTTTCATAGTAAATCATACTTTACATTATACAAAACTTAAAAAATTTTGTCAAGTGTAACTTACATAAAAATGGGTAATTGAATTGTTTTTGGTATTCCTTTATTGATTCTTTTAATGATGCCATTGAAATTTCCTCCATTTGGTAAAGCGGTAAAAGATGGAGGGTGAATACAATAGGCTTGGCTAGAGAACTAATGGAAGAATTAAAAATTTCCAAATCCATAAATTCCACCGCAATATTTACCCCAACCCTTCATGCGGTACAATCTACTCTCACGTATGATAGACATCCTCCAGCGCCTGAACCCCCAGCAACACGAAGCCGTCACCTCGCCTGCCGGCCAGATTCTGGTTCTAGCGGGTCCGGGATCCGGCAAAACGCGCGTGCTCACCCAACGCATTGCTTACCTGATCCACGAACAGGGCGTCATGCCCTCCCATGTCCTGGCCGTCACCTTCACCAACAAAGCCGCCCGCGAGATGCGCGGCCGTCTAGAGCGTATGCTCGGGCGCGGGGTAGAGGCGGTCTGGCTGGGCACCTTTCATGCCCTGTGCGCTCGCATCCTGCGCCGCGAGGCGGACTTGCTGCCCTTCGATGCCAATTTTGTCATCATGGACGCGGACGACCAGGTGTCCATCGTCAAGCGCATCCTCAAGGAGCTGAACATCGACGACAAGCTCCACAGACCAAACTCCGTACACGGGCGCATCTCCAACGCCAAGAACGCGCTCACCGGTCCGGGCGAATTCCCCGCCCGCACCTACCGGGAAGAGGTTGCCCGTCGCGTGTACGAGCGCTATGAGGAAATCCTGCGGGCAAGTAATGCGGTTGACTTCGATGATCTCCTGCTGTGGGCAGTGCGCCTTTTCGAAGAGAATCCCTCTGTTCGCGAGAAATATGCCCGCCAGTTCGAGCATGTCCTGGTGGACGAGTTCCAGGATACCAACCAGGCGCAATACGACCTGCTCAAGCACCTCTCCTCCTACCACCAGAACCTGTTCGCGGTGGGGGATGAGGATCAGTCCATCTACCGCTGGCGTGGCGCGGACTACCGTAACGTTCTGCGCTTCATGAGCGATTTTCCTAAGGCGGAGAAGCTCCTGCTGGAACGCAATTACCGCTCCACCCAGAATGTGCTGGATGCCGCCCAGGCGGTCATCAACCAGAACCGTGTACGAACGCCCAAGAAGCTCTTCTCTAAGCGGGGCAGCGGCCCGCGCGTGGTTCTGTATGACGCAGTGGACGACCACGCCGAGGCTGCTTACGTGGTGGAAGATATCCTCAACCGCATCGCCGAGGGCGAGAAGGGGGGCGGCATTGCGGTCATGTACCGCACAAATGCCCAGTCCCGCCTGCTGGAGGAGGCCTTCCTGCGCACCAACCTACCCTACCGGCTGGTAGGCGCCCAGCGTTTCTACGGACGGCGCGAGGTTAAGGACCTGATCGCATTTTTGCGCCTTGTTCACAATCCCTATGACACAGTCAGCCTGAACCGCGTCATCAATGTGCCACCGCGCGGAATCGGCAGCAAGACGCTCATCGACCTGAATCTGCAGGCACACGAAAATGCCGCCACACCAATAGACATCCTCCTCTCTTTAGGCACGGAAGGCCAAAAATCTCCTTACTGGGAGCCGTTCACCACGCGGGGCGCGTCCGTCCTGGCGGATTTCGGCGCCCTGCTGGTCAACTGGCGCGACTTCGCTGACAGCATTTCCCTGCCCGCCCTCTTTGACCGCATCCTGTCGGATACGGGCTACAAGGATCACATCGACGACAGCACCGAGATTGGCGAAGGGCGCTGGGAAAATGTAATGGAGCTGCGCCGCCTGGCCTACGAATTTGAGGAGCGCGGCCTGACCGCCTTTCTGGAAAATGTCGCCCTGGTATCCGATCAGGACACCATTCCGGATGCACCGGAAGCGCCTACTCTTCTCACCCTGCACGCCGCCAAGGGGCTGGAGTTCACCACGGTATACATTGTCGGCCTGGATGAGGGCCTTCTCCCCCACAGCCGCTCTTTTGACGATCCGGAAGAGATGGCCGAGGAACGCCGCCTTTTCTATGTAGGCATCACCCGCGCCAAAGACAACCTCCTCCTGGTACGCGCCGGACAGCGCAGCACCTTTGGCCGCTACGAATACACCATTGAATCCCGCTTCCTGGAAGACATCCCGGAAGAGCTGCTCCGCCGGCAGGGGGTGCGCCTGGGCGTGCGCAGTGTCAATCCGCTCAGCCAGCCGAGATGGTCGCCCTCAGGTTCCGGGCTGGAGGAAAGCGAATCAAAAGGTCCGGCGGAACCCCGCTACAAGGCGGGCATGCGCGTCATCCACCCCACATGGGGGGACGGGATGGTGGTGGAAACCCGCGTGCTGGGTTCGGACGAGACGGTTACCGTCATGTTCGAGACGGTTGGGCTGAAGCGCCTGGCCGCATCCATTGCCAAACTTGAGATTGCCAAATAACGGATTCTTTCTGTGTCGCTATTTCAGCTTGAAAGTTTCCCCGATATCCTCAATCAAAAGGGATTCGTACAATAAGGCAGTTGAGTTATCCCAAAGAAAGCTGAGTACGAACAGCGATCCGCCGAAAGAATCAAAATAGGACCATCCGCTCAGGCCTCTGCTCTCCACCTGCCATACCAGGAGCTCACGCCCATCAGGGAGATGTTTATCTGAAGAGATGCTCAATCTGGCATTTCTTCCATATGAGCGATTGATTATCATACGCGCCCATTCCGCCTTTGCCGCCGCATCCAAAGTTGAACTCTGCTGGTAAAGTGCCGCATCAATGCGTGCGTGCCGGTCCGGCGATTCGAACAGCTCCAGGCGTGTTCGCTCGATGCTGCCTACATCAATGTATTTGGTCCATGAGGTGGGAACTTCCAGTGTGTAAAAAACTCCCGGATCCGTATATTCTTTCCGAAACGCATACAGGGGCGCACTGGCCACACCGACGGGTGAAAAAGCCGCACGCTCGCGGACTGCTTCAAACAGCGGCCCATAATCCTCCCAGCGCTCCTGGACAGCCGCGAAGCTGACCTGGTAAACAGCATAATCCCTCCGGTAAAAATAATCTATACTCTGCCATGGCACACCAGCTTCCTGCCAGCTCGCGCGGGAAATGTATTTACCTTCACTGCTCTCTGTTTCTGTTTCATCATAAGCCCGCTTATCCCCGTACAGGTAAGTCAGGTCAGCTTTTGCAAACCTCTCAAAATCAACCTGCATCAGCTCATAACCGGTGTGGGTTGCCCGCACGATGATGGCGCCTGCTCCATCCGGGGACTGGCAGTCCGTGCGGTAGGAGCCGCTCTCACTGCAGTTCCAGCTGTGCGGGAAGAACAAGCTGTAAGCGCCAGTCTGGGACTGGTACGGCTGTTCATCCAGCATTTGCGCCGGGTCCGACTGGGTTGGCACAGTAGTCGGTTCAGGCTCCGGCTCATCCTCCGGCGGGTTTTCCGCAGTCTCCTCCACTGTGGTCTTCTGTACCGCTGGCGCTTCTTCACCGCCGGCAGTGCATGCGGGGCCCAGAAAGACCAGGGTCGCGAAAATCAGCAAAAACGTGCTTATAATCGTCTTTTTCATACATTTCATTTTAGGTTTTTTCATCTATGCTGTGGTACGTACCAAACCGGTATTATTATGCACGC
>CAYPPV010000029.1:0-12965 GCA_964412705.1 uncultured Pelolinea sp.
TTGCGCTTGTGATGACTTTGCTGATCATTAACGGGGAGATTGACCTGTCCGTGCCGTCTATCATGGGAATGAGCGCTTGCGCGATGGCTTATTATTACCAAAATGGGATGCCAATGGGCTGGGCAATCAGCATTGGTATCCTGCTTGGTTTGGCGGCGGGAATTTTCAATGGTTTCTGGATTGCTGTCGTTGGACTCAATTCATTAATTGTTACCCTGGCCATGCAAATCGGATATCGGGGAATAGCAAGAGTGTACCTTGAAGATAAATCAATTACAAATTTTCCTGACTGGTTCCGATTTCTCGGGCAGAAAAACCTGGTGGGTCCTTTTCCGCTGTCACTTATCCTGTTTTTTGTATTATTCCTGATTGCGCTGATTATTCTCCAATACAGCGGTTTTGGACGCAAGGTATTTGTGATCGGCAACAACAAAGAAGCAGCCAGATACTCTGGAATAAGCGTGAGAAAGGTCAAGTATGCACTCTATATCGCTTCGGGTATCCTTTCCGCATTAGCCGGGGTTCTGCTGGCCGCCCGTTATGGTGCTGTTCGTGGAGATTTTGCTACCGGTTATGACCTAGATGTCCTTACCATGTCCCTTCTGGGCGGTGTGAGCATCTTTGGAGGATCCGGATCATTGTACGGCGTATTTCTTTCAATAATGATTATTCTTAATTTACGAAATGGCATGTCATTGGCTTCGTTATCCGGTCAGTTTCAAACTGGCGTAATCGGGGCATTATTAATCCTCTCCGTGCTGGGGCCGAATCTGGTGAATCGATTTCTGGCGTGGTGGAAACGCCGAAGAGCTCTGCGCGAGAGCAAAGCGGATTGAACAGAAGATTGATTTTATATGATTATGAGAGGAGGTGAGTACTGGAGAGACCTAAAAAATACAGTTCCGTCTCAAATTGAACATAAATAAAAATAAGGAGAATTGAAATGAAAAAGATGTTTTGGCGAATAATCGCCCTGGTCGCGATTCTCAGCCTGGTGCTGGTCGCTTGTGCGCCCGCCGCTGAGGAAGCTGTTCAAGAAGTAGAAGAAGCCGCAGAAGAGGCTGTTGAGGAAGTGGAAGAAGCAGCAGAGGAAGTGGTCGAAGAAGAGGCTGAAGGTGTGGATATGGTCCTCCTGCCCAAGTTCATGGGCAACCTTGTGTTTGATGAAGCCAACCAGGGTGCGGAAGAAGCGCACGCCGAACTCGGCAATACGGGTGAACTGGAGTACATTGGACCGACGGCCGAGAACAGCGTTGCCGGGCAGATCGAGATCGTCACCAGCGCAACCACACGCGGTGTGGATGCCATCATGATCTCGAACAACGCCGGCGATCAGATCGCACCCGCTGCCCAGGCGGCACGGGACGCAGGCATCACCGTTGTCACCTGGGACTCCCCCATTCCGAGCGCGGAAGGCGAGCAGGTGTTTATCGCTCAGGTTGACTTCGATGAGACCGGCAAAGTGATGGCAGATATGGCCTTGGATATCCTCGGCGAGGACGGCGGTAAATTTGCCGTGCTTTCCGCTTCACCGGATGCGGCCAACCAGAATGCCTGGATCGCGGCCCTGGAAGAAGTACTGAAGGAACCGGAATACGCAAGTCTGGAACTGCTAGATATCGTCTACGGAAATGATATCTCCGAGGACAGCTACAACCAGGCGCTCGCGCTTGTGCAGAAATACCCAGACATGGAGCTGATTATGGCGCCCACCACCATCGGCATTGCGTCAGCCGCGAAGGCTATGCAGGATGAGGGGCTTTGCGACACCGTGAAAGTCAGCGGACTGGGCCTCCCGTCAGAGATGGTCGAGTTCACGCTCAACGGCTGCGCACCTGAGTTCGCACTGTGGAGCTTCGTTGATCTCGGATACCTGACCTACTACACCACCTATCTGATTGCAACCGGTCAGCTTGAGCCAGTCGAGGGAGCGACATTTGAAGCGGGCAGGATGGGCAGCTACACCATTGAAAAGGATCCTACCCGGGACGAAGGCCTGCGCGTTTTGATGGGCCCCTTCTCAGTCTATGACGAAACTAATGTTCAATAATAGAATGGGATAAAAGCTTAATTGAACATTAATTAAATATCTGAGGCTCTCGACCTGACCTGCATAATCTGCTTGACCGCAGACGGCATGAAGGTTGGGAGCCTCAATTTTTGAAGCAAACAGTACGAGATGGAATTATTTTCAATGAATTGTCTTTGAAAAAATGTTTATGAGATTAAGAGGATTGATGGAGGTTTGGGATGAATTCAAAGGAAAGAGTTTATAAGGCACTCATGCGGGAGGGTTTGCCTGACCGCGTGCCCCTGCAGTTTGATCTCTGCCGCTCCTTGACGGACGCATTCGGAGAGAAATACGGGATTCCAGTGCATTACACGACATCTTATTATGAAGACGTAACATACAGGATCTCGGCCAATGATCTCCGTGTGGCAATGGGCAGCGACTGCGTGGTCGTAGGCGCCAGCCTGCCGCGCGGTTATTCCCATACGGTGGATGAAAACGGCTACATCGTCAATGAATTTGGCATGGTCATGCGTCAGGGTCCGGTCTATATGGAAGTTGTAAACTACCCGATGGCACATGTGCAGACTGCCAGGGATGTTGAGGAATTTGAATTCCCCGATCCGCTTGCGGAAGGCCGTTATGACGATGCGGAAATGTATATTGAGAAATACAAGGATGAATATTTCATTATTGGGGACATGGAGCTGACCATGTACGATATGATGCAGCAGCTGGTGGGAGCAGAAAAACTGCTGATGGATATGGCGATGGGAGCGGAATATGTGGAACCCCTGATGGATAAAACCAAGAATTTTGCCCTGGCTGTAGGAAAAAAGCTTGTATCCATGGGGGTGGACGGTGTATGGGCGGGCGATGACTATGGCGCCCAGAACGGTATGCTCATCTCGCCAAAAATGTGGCGCAGCTACTTTAAAGAACGATGGCGAGAAGTCTATTCAGAATTGAAAGCGATTAATCCGGATGTCATTATCATGCAGCACTGCGACGGCGCAGTCGCTCCGATTTTAGGAGATTGGATCGAGGTGGGCATGGAGGTCTTTAATCCGGTCCAGCCCAATGTTCCCGGCCATGAGCCAAGGGACCTCAAAGAAAAATTTGGGGACCGAATGTCATTCTGGGGAGCGATTGACCAGCAGAAATTGCTGCCGGAGGGAACACCGGAAGAAATTCATGAAGATGTCGCGGAAAGAATCCGCATTCTCGGTGAAGGAGGCGGGTATATGTGCGCTCCTGCGCATATCATCCAATCGGATACTTCAATGGAAAATGTGGAAGTATTTATTGAAGCTGTGAAAATGCATGGAGAATATTAGGATTTAAGTGATTCTCAGAGGTTTATGGTTTGAGAAAAAATGTTTTGCGGTTGAAGATGTAAAAAGGAGAAAGTGAGATGGCTTCAAAACCAAAATTCTCGGCGAATATCAATACGTTTAACGCCTGCGCGGACCGCTATGTGCTGGATGGTTATGGAGAACGGCGAAATACGGATGACCTGATCAAGGCGGCCCAGCAGGTGGAGTATCTTACAGGAGTAGAGCTAGTCGGCAAATGGCACGTCAATGACGATAACGTGGACCAGATAAAAAAGCAGGTAACGGACGCCGGATTCGAGGTGACCTGTGTCACACCGGATATCTGGGCTTCCGGAAAATGGGGGTGGGGATCGTTTACCTCCAGGGATGAAAAGGTGCGGAAAGATGCCATCCATGAGGTGAAAAAATCCATGGAATGGGCCAAACAGCTGGATTGTGAAGTGATTGACCTCTGGTTTGGCCAGGACGGCTATGATTATCCCCTGACTGCCGATTATGAGACTGCCTGGGACCAGCTGATTGAGGGTGTGGCGGAATGCGCGGATCATGTCCCGGATGTAAAGATTGTGATTGAATATAAACCCAAGGAACCCCGGACACACTGTTTTATTGGAACCGTCGGAAAAACCCTGCTCCTGCTTGAGAAAGTCAATAAACCCAATGTAGGTGCCATGATTGATGTCGGCCATGCGCTGATGGGATACGAGAACACAGCTGAATCAGCCGCGATGCTCAAGTATTTTGGTGACAAGCTGTTTTATATGCACTTCAATGACAACTGGCGCATGTGGGATGACGATATGACTTTTGCTTCAGTTCATACGATTGAATCCCTCGAGCTTATTTATTGGCTTGACCGCCTGGACTACGGCGGCTGGTATGCGCTGGATATCTTCCCTTACAGGGAAGACGGCATCCGGGCAGCCAACGAATCAATCCGATGGATAAAGGGACTGCATGCCTTGCTGGATAAGGTTGGGAGAGATGAAATTGGCAAAGTGGTCTCCTCCGGAGACGCTATGGATATGTCTGCGCTAATGCGGAAGGCGTTCCTCAGCTGACGTAGAAAGGAGTATGCTATGGCAACTGAAAAACATTACCTCGCACTGGATTTGGGCGCAGAGAGCGGCCGCGCCATCCTTGGTGTCCTGGATAACCAAAAACTTGAAATATCCGAAGAGCACCGCTTCCTGACAGGCCCTGAATCTCTTCCGACCAGGTATTCAGAAAATATATCCGGTCAAGCGGGAAGCGACTGCAGCCTGGTATGGGATTTCATCCGATTCTGGCATGAAATTAAAGAGGGGATACGCATGGCATCCAACAAGGGCAAACTGGAAGCCATCGGTGTGGATACGTGGGGCGTGGATTTTTCGCTGCTGGATAAAAACGGCATGCTGATATCTTTTCCCTACCATTACAGAGACAGCCGGACGGACGGTATGCTGGAGGAGGCTTTCAGCAGATTGGGCAAAAAAGAAATCTATGATATTACCGGCATCCAGTTCATGCCTCTGAACACCCTTTACCAGTTGCTTGCGATGTCATCCGGCGAATCACCGCTGCTAGAAATCGCTGACAAATTCCTGATGGTGCCGGACCTGATCAATTACTGGCTCACAGGAAGGGCTGTGGCTGAATTCACTGAATCGACTACCTCCCAAATCATGGACGCAAGAAAAGGGAAATGGTCAGAAGAAATAATTTCCGCCATGAATTTTCCCCAACACATTTTTCCGGAAATTGTGCCGCCGGGAACCGTGCTGGGGCCGCTGCGCAGGTCACTGTCGGAAGAATTGGGGTGTGAAGCGATTGTGGTCGCCCCCGCCACGCATGATACCGGCGCGGCTGTTTCCGCAGTCCCTGCGGAAGGGTCAGATTTCATCTGGATCAGTTCAGGGACATGGTCCATTGTAGGCATGAACACTCCGGAACCTGTTATTAACGAGCAGAGCTACAGGAATAACCTTACCAATGAGGGCGGGCTCAACGGCACTTTCAGGTTTTCAAAAAATGTGATGGGATTGTGGGTTGTTCAGCAGTGCCGGATGCAGTGGCAACGGGAGGGCAGGGATTATTCTTATACCGAGCTCACAAATTTTGCTCGAAAAGCTCCCGCGATGAAGTCGTTTGTTGACCCGGATTACAGTGAGTTCCTGAAACCGGGTGAGATGGTTGGAAAGGTAAAAGAGTACTGCGAGATAACCGGACAGCCAGTGCCGGAAACCGAAGGGGAGGTCATCCGCGCCGTGCTGCAGGGGCTCGCCCTGCGCTACCGCTATGTGATTGAAAATCTGGAAGATGTCTCCGGAAAAAAGACTTCGACCATTCATATCGTAGGGGGCGGGACCAAAAACACGCTACTCAACCAGCTGACAGCGGACGCGCTAGGCCGGAAAGTGATCACAGGCCCCGTTGAGGCAACCGCTACCGGCAACCTGCTTGTCCAGGCGATGGCAATGGGTGATATCGGAAACTGGGAAGAAGGAATTGATGTGATCAGGAACTCCTTTGCCATTGAGGAATATGAACCGTCAGACCAGAAGCCCTGGGATGAGGCCTACGAGCTGTTCAAGAAGAACCTGGAAAAGATCAAACTTGCTTTTTAGGAGGAAACAATGAAACGTGTGGGATTTATTCTAAAAGTCCGGGAAGATAAAATCGAAGAGTACAAAAAGGCGCATGAGAATGTTTGGCCGGAGATGAAGGAAGCGCTGAGCCGCACAGGGTGGCATAATTACTCGCTCTTTCTTAGGGATGACGGCCTGCTGTTTGGATATTTCGAAACCCCCAAGGATTTCGAGACCGCTCTTGCGGGAATGGAAAAGGAGCCAATCAACGAGAAGTGGCAGGCGGCGATGGCGCCCTATTTTGAAGCCCTGGGCGGAAAACGCGCAGATGAATCCATGGTTGAGCTGGAAGAGGTTTTTCACCTGGATTAAATTTTCTTCAAAAGAAAAATTCTTAACTGCGGAAATCACAAAACTTACAAGTTCATAAGAAACCATTTGACGTAAACCGGCTGAGAGGAGGTTTTTTTCAGCCGGTTTATATTTCGTCAGTTAGCGACCTGGGAGACCGCGGTAAAAGCAAAAAGAAATTTGGCCCTGCCAGCGATTGTCTTGTTTCCGTAATTGGGCATTTTGGCCTGCCGGATTTCTTTTGGGAGCCGGAAACACAACAGCCCGAAATCGAAGCGTAAGAGAAGTCTTTGGAGTCGGTGGTGAATTTGAACCTACGGCCGAATTTTATTTTCGGGAAGAACGCCATATGGTTATTACAGCACTTTTTGTATTGACGCTGCTTTTCAGAGAGTAATCTATATTGGTTGACGGGATATCCAATGATGGGATTAAGGAGTGAATCTGCATTAATGGCATACCCATTAATGCGGCGGTGTAAGAACCTCCCGACCCGGTCAATAATATTTTCTGGATGCCGTTCTCTTTCATTAATTTGGCTGTTTGAAAAATTTGATCCTCATTTGCCTGCAGTGTTTTTTCAAAAGCCGATCCACTTTCGTAAATGTAATCAGGCATGTTGAATTTTTTTTGCATTAAAATCGCTTTCATTGGTCAAACTGTATTTTTCCGGAAATTTTAGAATGCGTTTCTATAGTAAAACAAAATCTTTGAAATCCCTATCCCCGCAGCAAGCTGCGGGGAAATGCCCACTTTGTTATTATAGAATTACCTGTGAATAGTTAAAGCTTATGGCAGATAAAAATATTGACAGGGATGGTTATTGATGGAGGAGTTATTCTCATTAGCTGTTGATATTGGGGGGACGAAGCTCGCCTTATGCACTCTGGATCGGAATGGCAGAATTTTGGGTGAAATACAGAGTGAACCCATTCCGTTCAATCGGGAGCAAGTTGCGGACTTGGACGCAATTATTGAGATCATTAACAATAAATCCATGGAACTGAAAAAAGAAGCCGTTGATATCGAGGGAATCGGGATCAGTATTTGCGGTTCCGTTGATCCAGGAGGAGAGAATGTAATTTTTAGTCCAAACCTGTATTGGCGCAATATTCCCCTTCAAAGAAGGATATCAGAGAAAACAGGCGTGCCTGTTTTTATTGAGCAAGATACCAGAGCGGCCGCATTAGGAGAGGCGGTTTGGGGAATTGCGAGGGGGATTGATTCTTTCTATTGGGTAACGATAGGAACCGGTGTCGGGTCTGCTATATATTTGAATGGAAATTTATACACTGGTGTTCATGGTTATTCTGGATGGCTGGGACATTCAACCATAGATGAGGTCAACGGACCCCTTTGCAGCTGCGGCAGAAGAGGTTGCCTGGAGACATATGTCTCTGGCCCTTGGATCACAAAGCGGGCAGAAGAAAGTATTCATAACGGGAAAGGACAGGGAATACTGGATAAGTCGTCAGGAAAACATATCATGGCAGATGCGGTTTTTTTGGCGGCACAGGATGGTGACCCTTCAGCAATGGAAATCGTTAATTCGGTTATATATTTACTGGCAAAAAGTATAGGGGCTGTTATTAATATTCTTGATATTGAATTGGTTATTCTGGGCGGTGGGGTTATCAACCACAGCCCCCAGATTGCTGGTTTAATCCATGATGCTATTGCGCCATTCATCGCTGGTCAAGAAGTGCTGGAAAATTTACAGATAAAAACAGAATCACTGCCGAATTCGGCATTATTTGGCGCGGGTGCAATGGTTTTTCGTCTCAAAGAAGGGAATTGATATTTGCGATCATAATTCATACAAAAAAGGAGGTAAATGAAAATGAAAAACAATCAATATCGTCTTTTTATCATTTTTGTAATGATTTTCATCAGTGCGGCCTGCTCCATTTCTTTTGGAAATCCAGAAATTGTCCAGCCCGAAACCAATGAGAATTTGCCCGCTGAATCAGCCAGTGAACAGGATGGGCCATCGGGTGAAATTGTCCAGGATGAGCCCGATATTTCTTTCAACGGAATCAGCCTGTCAACGGGTATTGGCGATTCCCTGAGCGGCAGCACCATCCCTGGCGACCCGGCAGGGGAATCGTTCTGGAGCATGCCTGACCACGATGAAATCACAGTCAACGGATATCCCGTTGATAACGATTACCACGAACCGGTGATTTACGTTTTTCCAGCAGCGGAATATCGGTCAGACAATGAAGCCGCTGGGGCTGTTGAGGATGAACTCGCTGGACTGCTGGCTGCAAAGCCAGCAGATCCCACAACCCCGCTTCCCTTGCTGCCAATTTTCAACGCCGGCCAGCTGGGCGCAGCCAAAGTGAAATATATCGATTTCAACAACGGCAGCGGCATACGGTATATTACCCAGCTCGGGCAGGCTTTCTGGCCTTTCAACAACAGCGGAATGATTTATACATTCCAGGGAATGACATCCGACGGGTGCCACTATGTTTCCATTTTGATGCCTGTCTCCCATCCTGAATTGGCACAGTATGATAATTTTAAACCCCAGGATGATTTCTATGAGACTGCTGAACAGATGATTGATGACCAGATTGTTCTCCTGGAAAACGCGCCGGAGGACCAATTCACTCCCTCGCTGGTTGAGCTGGATGCGATGGCCGCATCCATATCCATCCAGAAATGAGTAAATTATTTGGGGATAGCAATCAGGAAAAATTACATCATCGTATAATTTAAGGACAAATTCCCATCATGCAAAAAAACCGCTTCCACAGCTCTGAACTTGCCACTTTCCTTTTAATAATTGCACTGGGTGTGCTTATTTTCCTTTTATTGCTTTTACCCCGTGAGATACAAGCTCTCAAAACTATTAGCGTCCTCTACCGCTACAATATCACACGCATTGTTCCGCTTCTGATTGTTCTTTTAACCGCGTCTCTTTTAATCAAAAAACCGATAATCTCAAAACTTGCTGTGGGTTTTGTGGTGTTTTCTTCTTTTGCATTGGCTTTGAATGGATTGTGGGCAAGTGCTTACTCTGAAAATTATGCATTGGCAGGGTTGGTCCCGAGAAGCGATGCATATTATTTCTATTATGGATCCATCAATCTGCTGGAACGCGGTTTCCTGCACCATATGGCAAGGCGCAGGCCGGTGTTTGGCGTATTTCTTTCATTTCTGCTGTGGACAGCAAATGGGAACCTGCAGATTGTGCTGGGAATCATTGCTTTTTTGGCTGCGGCAGCTTGCTTTTCTGCAGTAACGGAGGTGAAACGGTCAGCTGGAACTGCAGCGGCGGTGATTTTTTTCCTGGTACAGTTCCTTTTTATCCGCCGTTTTCTCGGCATAACCATGTCTGAAAACCTGGGATTCATATTAGGTACTATAGGATTTTCCTTATTGTTAATTTCAATGAGGTTTATCGGTAAGAATGAACGCTCGGGCCTTTATTTATTCATATCCGGAGCGTTGTTCTTTTCACTGGCACAAGCCGCCAGGCCGGGAGCTCTTGCAACGATTCCCATTCTGATTATTCTCGCCGGATGGCTTTTCCGTGGCGGGAAAAAATTTTCCTGGAAGATTGCTCTGTTGGTACTGCTGGCGGCTTCGGCGGGATTTTTGTTAAGCTCTCTTCAATTTGAGATTTTCACACAGGGCGAGGCTGTGCAGACCAACAATTGGGGTTACGGATTATATGGAGTGGCAGTCGGTGGGAAGGGGTGGAAGCAGATATATGCTGATCATCCGGAAATCAATTCCATGCAAAGTGTTGAGAGGGAACGCTATATCCTGAAGCTTATCATTAATGAAATTACTAGACACCCGTTGAATTTTGTAAAAGGCATAGGTGTGCAACTTCGAACCCTTTTCTCTATCCAGTATACCTACAGTATTTTTTCTTTCGTCTATTCAAGCAGCCACTGGGTGAGCATTGTTCTCATGGCAACATTTCTTGCCCTCCTATTAATTGGGTTAGCAATCTGCCTGAAGAACTGGAAAGAACCAATGTCAATGCTGGTCCTTGCATTGTTGGCAGGCATACTTTTTTCCCTGCCGGTAGCTCCCCCATACCAGACACAGTACATGCGCGTGTATGCTGCCAGCATCCCCTTTGTGGGATTCCTGCCGGGATTGGGTCTGGCAAAATTGATGAAATTTTTTTCCGGAAAAATCAATTTTTTCAAATTAAACAAAAAAGTGATGGATGAACAGAATCAATTTTATGTGGCAGCGACCTCCACGATCATTTTTTTTGATTGTTGTCGTCCTGCCATTTATCATTCTTCCTTTTTTACCTGGTGTGAATGTAGATGAAGGAGGATGTGAAGCGGGTGAGGATGAAGCAGTGGTGGATTTCGTACCCGCTTCCAGCGTACATATTTTTGCCAACACGCCGGACAGGATGACCTGGGTGCCTTACGTTTCCCAGCTGGATTACAAGCGCGACATTCACAATATCTGCTGTGAGGATGAAATCCAGTATTTCAAGAATATCCCGACACCAAATACCATTTTCACCACCGTGAATATTCTCAATTCCAAGGGATTGTATATCATTGCGGATGAAAGCGATCTGCCTGATAAGCGGTCATACCTGCGGCTTTGCGGATACATCGAAAATGTGCGCGGCAAGCCGTCTGAGAGCGGATTCTTTTACCCGAGCCGGATTGAAGTTCTGGATTTTTAGGACAGCCGCTGCTTCCACACTCCGAAACCAACCAGGACCAAGAGCGAGGGTAACGCAAGCGCGCTCCCGCAGGGAAGTGAAAAGCGGCGGGAAGGTTCTTCTTCCGCAAGATCAAGTGCCGCTTCGGCTTGCTCCTGGGACTGCTGAGGTGGCTCAAGGGCCGCAGATCCGAGCAGGGAGAGATCATCAATCCAGATGGTGCCGGTATTGGGCGCATCCGGGAAAGTATTCATTCCGAAGGCGAACCCAGTAATTTCATCGGGTTTGCCAAACGGCTGTCCGGAGTTTTCCTCCCAATCCGCACGGTGGAAATCAGTCCAGTATAGGGAGAACGGCACCCAGCCCTGCGCGCTTTCCGCTGGGGACTCAATCGTGTACAGATATGTTTCCCGGGCTTCCGGGCTGCCGGCATAAACATCCACATCAAAAAGCAACCCCGGTTCATTTGCATACATGAAGAAGGTTAACCCTTCTCCGGCGCTGAAGTCCTGACTGTTTTCGTAAAACAGTGCGCAGGTAGCCCAGGCATTGGGGGACACATCGAAATCCAGGATGAGGCTGCGGGAGCCGCTGTTTGCCATACCTGTTTCAGATGCGCAGTGCATGGAGGTAGGGGTGGCCTCGTCCCAGAAAGGTTCCCAGCCGTTAGTACCAGGCGGGTTGTCTGCTTCAAAATTATCAATCAGATTGGCAGTGACCGCCTGTGACCCGGAGGAAGCTGGTTGGGGCTGGGCCTCTGCCGTTGTTTCTGCTTCACCGGCGGAGTCTGAAATAGAAGAACTCACAGACGGAGCCGTCGGAGCATTTTCTTTCCAATCATTGTAGTAAATGTTCAGCAGAGGGATGAACTCTTCAGTTGCCTTGCGGCTTCCCTCTTCGGAAGGATGGTCGTCTCCAGTCGGGTAGGCGAGCGTATTCCGGTTTCCAGTTATGTGCTCAATTTTTCCATTGGCATACCGGTGATGTGCGTTGGCATCTGTCAGGATGTTGTAAAAATCAAAGACCGCCACATTATTCTGCGTATAGTTGCTTTCATCCAGCCAGTCATTAACCAGCCAGTTATTAAAAGCGCGCGCGTTTTCGGAGTAGGTGGGATCACTTAAAGGGGGTGCTGTGATGGCAATGAACAGTTTATCCGGCCGGGTCTGGAAAAATTTCAAGATCTCTTTGTATACGTATTTCGCCCCGCTAACAGACAGATCTTCGTATGTACCCGGCGGGTCATCCGGGCTGCCGGTCAGCTCCGAATTCGGAAAACAGGATTTGAACATCACAATCTGGTTTTCACCCCCTGGGTCCGAAAGCGTCCGGGTGAAATGGGAATGCTGCCTGTTTTCGGTGAAGAGTGCATCCATGTAAACCGGGGTCTGCGGGCTTCGGAACCATTCCAACCAGCTGGGAATGTCTGTGCGATCGCCGATATAATCCGGCCCCCAGCCGTAATTGGTATCGCTGACAAAATAATTATTTCTTCCTAGCTCTCGCCCAAGATTGCCGTACCCGTCAGCGAGCCAGTTTTCACCGCAGGAATGGTGGACGAAAACCAGTTTGACCACTTCATCAGGAGGTTCCGGGTCCAGATCCTGGAAAGGGGTTGCTGCTGAGAAAGAAATGAAGATTGCTGCCGTGAAGAAAAGACTTAACACTCGAGATTTTACAGACATGGGATCCCTCCATTCATCCATACCTTTATTATTGATTATAGTGATAAGCGAAAAAAATTCAACAGAAAAAGAATTAGCACACAGAGAGCAAGTAATTCGGGATTCCTAACAATTAAAGAAAAATGTGATGGCATAAAAATTCTTATTGATGCCCGTTTTTATCCTCGTACATTTTCTTGTCTGCAAGCTGCAAGTGCTCAACCAGTGATTCACCCTCCTGTGCGACGGAGACGCCAATGGAGACGCTCAAGGGTAGATCAGGATGCTCCTTGTTGTAATTTTCCTGCTGTAATTGGATGCGGGCAATGGCCTCTTTGGCTACACTTTCATCGGAATTATTAAGCAGGATGACAAATT
>CAYPPV010000030.1:0-12451 GCA_964412705.1 uncultured Pelolinea sp.
CGCATCCGGGTGACCGGCAATACCATCATCGACGCGCTCCACATGATCCTCAAACTGCCTCCCCCGCCGGAGTTGGAGAAACTGCTGGCGGAAGCCGGTATCTTGAGCGGTAAAAGGAAACTTATCGTGGTGACCGCTCACCGCAGGGAGAACTTCGGCCAGCCCATCCGGGACATCTGCCTGGCGTTAAAGGAGCTGGCTGTAAAGTATGCGAGAAGGGTCGTAATGGTCTATCCCGTGCATATGAACCCCCATATATTCGGTCCCGTGCACAAACTGCTGGGGGATGTACCCAACATCATGCTCCTCTCTCCGCTGGATTATCTCTCCCAGGTGCACCTGATGAAAAACGCGAAGCTCATCCTGACCGATTCGGGCGGCATCCAGGAGGAAGCCACCGGCCTAGGTGTACCCTGCCTGGTCCTTCGAGAGGTTACAGAACGCCCGGAGGGCGTGGAAGCCGGTGTATTGAATGTGGTGGGTACACAGAAAGAAGCGATTATTGAGGAAACTACCCACATCCTGGAAGATGAATCCGCCTGGAAATCCATGGCGCGGGCAGCCAATCCTTATGGGGATGGAAAAGCTGGGGAAGCAATTACCAATCATTTAATGGGGTAATTTGATTGCCTTTTTAAAAATATAAAGGGAGTTGAAGAATTCTTCAACTCCCTTTTTTGATATTTCAGGTTTACTTCATCAGCAAACTCATCACCGCTTTCTGCAAATGCAGGCGGTTCTCGGCCTTATCAAAGATCACCGACCGCCAGCCGGTCCGCTCTGTCTTGTCCATTATATCGCTGTTGACCTCGTATCTCCGGTCTGCCTGAAAATAAATTTTTTATAAAATTTATTTTATGCTCATTCAGAAAACGCGCAGCGGAAACCCATATTCATGTTGTGGTAATTGGCAACTGCCCGGTAGCGGTAGCTGGAGCGTATGTACCAGATGCCGTTGTTCCATGGTCCTCCGCGCAGGATGCGCTCCGGCCATTTTTCCCCGTCCGCGATATCATACTGGGATTCTCTGCCGTCATCGGGATCATAAGGATAGAATTCCGCCGCGGTGCTGGTCCATTCCCATACATTGCCGGCCATGTCCAGCGCGCCGTAAGGGCTGGCGCCCTTCGGATAGCTGCCAACGGGCGAGGGACCTTTATAGCCGTCATCTACGTTCGGATTGGCAATATTTCCTCTCACGCCCGGCGGGCAGTCCTTGTCGCAGATGTTGGCGTATTCTTCGGTGTATTTTTCATCTCCCCACGGATAGATGCGCCCGTCCGTTCCCCTGGCCGCCTTTTCCCATTCGGCTTCCGTCGGCAGGCGCCGGCCCGCCCATTCACAGTAATCCCTGGCCATATACCAGTTGACATTCACAACAGGATAATCCGCATACTCCGCTTCAGTAAAGTAATCAGTGCCATAAGGGGGAATGTTGTTTTGGAAACAGGGACGGCAGGCGCCGTCAGCAACGCATTCCTGGTACTGTCCGTTTGTGACAGGGTGTTTGTCAATCCAGTAATCATCCAGGTAAACAGTGTGGACCAGATCATCCGGGAACGGTCCCGGCCCGACATCAATGGTGCATCTGACCCCTTCACAGCCCATAATGAAATCTCCTGCCGGCACAAAGACCATTTCCATTCCGTCTTTTTTCGTAGCGAGGGCAATCGGATCGGGAGTCGGAGTTGGCTGCGGTGTTACGGTTTCAGCAGGCACCTCCTCTGCGGTTAAAGCCGCGGCTGTCTGCGACGCAGAAGCCGCTACCTCTCCTTCAGCCGCAGAGGTACCGCAGGCACTTATGTTCATCACAAATAAAATGGCAATAATAAAGAACCAAATTTTCCTGAAATTATACATATTCATCTCATTTATTCTTAATCTGCGGGGGTTAAATATAGCACAATTCAATTTGCGCAATATATTTGTAAGGATTAAGAATCGCCCAAAACTATTTGACAAATAGCCCTTTCTTAAATACATTTAAGTCACTATTATAGAAAGTGGAGCGCAATCAACAGGGGCATAGGGAAAAATAAAACGGGAAGTATCTGGCAGAAAGCGGGGAGTTTCTCTTACCCTGTTTTAATAGCGGCTTTCTTTTTATATTCACTGCTGTACGTTGCTCGCCGTTCATTCTGGATTGACGAATCCATGGTCGCACTGGCGATCGTGAATTCAGGCCTTTCCCCCTTCGAGCCGCTTACCCTGCACAACCAGGCTTCTCCCTGGGGATTTGTCCTCATCACAAAACTGATGGCGTTCCTGTTCGGACCCGGGGATCTACAGTTCCGCCTGCCGGGTATTCTGCTTTATTTCTGCGCAGTCAGTTATTTGACCCAGTACTGGAAGCGAAGATTTGGAAATCTTTTTGCCTTTTCATTCGCTTTTATCCTACTTTCCAACCCCTTTCTTCTGCGCTACTCAACGGAGTTCAAGCACTATATTTTTGAATTCTCGTTTGCAATTTTCATCCTGGTTGGATATTTGGAATACAGACAGGGTCTGCGCAGGGGCATACTGGTTTATTCCCTGGCGGTTGCGCTGTCCCTCTTTTTTGGTATTTCCATCATAATCGTGGTAGGCGCGGTTTTCACGGTGGAAATGATTTCCATGCTGCGCATCTCGTTCAGGAAAGCCATCACTTCGCGATGGCTGTTTTCGCATGCGGTATTTTTCATCCTTTTCCTAGTCTGGTATTTTGTTTCCATAACACCCAATTTGAAATTCAATATTCAAAACTACCAGAATTTCTTTGGCATTGAGCTTGACCCCGCCAAATTGATAGATGCGGATCACTGGGAAACTGTTTATGATATCCTGGGTTCATGCATTCTGCCGGCTCACAGCATCATTTTCCAGCTATCCGGTTTGTCTGCCATTCTTCTCTGGATTGCCGGCATCATGGATCTGCGGAAACCATCCGTTACGTTCTTTCCGCTCACTTATCTCTTTGTCTACGCCCTCAATCTCCTCGGCCTTTATCCTATCTTACTGGACCGCCACCTTATGTTCATCCTGCCATCGCTTTATCTTATCTATGGATTTCTTGCAGACAAGCTTTCGGGTTTATTCAACAGCCACACTATCCGGGCTGCTTTTTTTGTAATCCTGATGGGAATATCATCAATTTCTCTCATTGACGCTCATTTAAACCGCAGTTTCTTTTTCCAGGAGTTCAAACCTCTGCTCAAAACCCTGGCTCCCTCTGACCGTGTCTTCGTCCATTTCGCGGCCCAGCCCGGCTATTATTGGTATAAAGAGATTCTGTATCCCTGGTTGCCTGACCCGCTCAATCCCCCGGTTAATGCCCAATCCGGACCCAAAATTTCTTCAGAAAAGATGCGGGAGGACTTTGAAAAATATTTCATCCTGCCGGGCGCATTTCCGGCGGTTGCCCAGCTGACCATGACGGAGGATGCCCATCTATACAACGAATATATGCTAAACCATATTATCTCTGCAGGGAAATCCAAGCTAGTCGTTTCCCACCGTACCGGGACGCAGCTCCGGAATATGATAGGTGATGTTTGTGAATACACTTACTTCGCCCGGACAAAGGCATCTTATATCCTGGAAATTAGCTGCCCATAATCTAACAACCATGAGCCATTCATGGTAGGGGATGGTCAATTTATTTTAAATAAATTGGATGACCTAATAATCTATTCATTTCCTTCAATAATATCGTCTATCCTCTTGAACTCCTCTTCCATCTGCGGTAGCATGCTCCGCTGGTAAATCGCGTACGCCGGATGATACAGGGGGTAAAGAAAAGCCCTGTGATGGTTCAATTCAATTTGAAACAGTTTTCCCACCACATCCTTAAAGCAAGAAAGTTCTTCACCAACATTCAGGTTTTCGAAAGCAAAGTCCGCTGCTGTCTTGCCAAGTGTAACGATGAGTTTGGGTTGGATAATCATCAGCTGCCTGAGAAGGAAGGGAGCATAAATTGCAACTTCTTTTTTAGTTGGCCTGCGGTTCTTTGGAGGGCGGTCCTTTACGATATTGGTAATATACACACTTTCTCGCACCAGCCCTGCTACATCCAGCAGGCTGTCAAGAATTTTCCCCGCGCGCCCGCAGAACGGCCGGCCACTTTCCGCCTCACTTCTTCCAGGCGCTTCCCCAATGAAAACGGCCTCTGCATCAATATCCCCCTCACCTATCACGGGTTGATACCTGTTTTCAATCCTGTATTCGTAAAACGGTGACAATTTGAGATTTCTGACCTCCTCCTCAATCGCCTCCATTCTCTCCCTTTTGCCCATGTCCATCAGATCTGTTCATTCAAGAAATTCTTGAATTCCTCCTCATTCAAAATCTTAACACCTTCCTGTTCTGCAGTCTCAAACTTGCTTCCAGGCTCCTCTCCAGTTACCTGGTAATCCTTTTCTCCGCTCACGCTGGATGTCGTCCGCCCGCTAAGGCGCTTTACCTTTTTCCCAACTTCATCACGTGACCATTGACCCAGGGCGCCAATGAAAACGAATTTTAACGCTTCCAGCGGCTTCTTGCTGATTTCCGCATAGGAGTTTTCCAGTTCAATTCCAGCATCAAAAAGGGAGTTTTTTTAAATTTTGTCTCGGGCCTGTACCGCGTCAAACCTGATGAAACCATTTATGTAAAAAAACTACTAGAGACTTTTCAGTCAAACCAACGATAATAGATTTAGGGAGAAAGCATTGGCTGAAAAGAAACCAAGCGCAGAAGCAACAGTAAAGAATATCCGTCAAAAAAGAAGATAGAAGTATTTTGCAGAAGAAAAGATTTGGATCATCCTGGAAAGATTACAGCGTGGAGCTGACAGAGGAGCAGAAGATTAGGATGATCCCGCCTGAGGTAATTGCCAACGCAGTGTTCTGGGTGCTCGACAAACCGGAAGCAGTCCTCATACCCGAGGTTGTCATCCGCAATTTTCAGGACCCCTTTCCCGGCAAAACCTCACTCTTCGAGGATGCGGATTGGAAGATCTTCTAAAGAAATTTTATAAAGTAATCTGACATCAGGCATCAGGAAATAATTCCGACAGATTTAGCCGGCCGCTTGCCAGCCAGTCCAGGAACTGGGCCTGCGATTCTTCAATGATTTGAATAATGAAGTGCTCCTCTTTTGGATCGCGCTTGCTGTCCCCCCATATTTCTCCAAGTAAATCCCGGGAGACCTTTGTCTCCTGTATTCGTCTTTGCTTCATATAATAGTCGAGAGCGGCTGCCGCCCCAAAAGCGTACCGGGATGGCTGAACGCCCTGGCTGAATGCCAAACGCATGCAGCCCACCAGCCGGTCATTCCATCCAAGCTTGCGCGCAGGATCGCGGATGACTCGCTCAATGCGGTCGCCAAGGAAAGGGTTCATCATCCGCTCGATCAGGTCATCTGTATACAAACGCCACCCCTCTTCAGTAAAAAGCGGGTCGCATCCCCGGTATTTCCTGATTAGCGAATCTCCCGACTCCTTTATAAAAGCGTTCTTTATGAAGGAGACAAAACCCGGGACATCTTCTATATCGCTTACAAATCTCAGGCCAAGTGCTCTTCCCGTGTATCCAATTAACGCGTGCGCAGCGTTGTGCCCGAACAGTTTTGCTTCCTCAAAGGGCAACAGGTCTTCCTTCTCCTCGAACGCTTTGATTCCCCGCTGGAATGGGGCTTTCAGTTCAATTTTCGATATCAGGATCCGATTAAAAGCTTCCACTTGGAAAGCTTTTTTTAAACCTTGCGTGACGGTCGCCAGTTCTTTCTCCTGGATCTCGGCTGGGTCTTTTACGACCTGGCTCATCTTGCCGATGACCGTATTCAGGAATTGGACATGCTCTTCTGCCCAATCGCGTTCCGGCTCAGCCAGCAGTTTCATTACATGCTCCTGAAGAATTTCCGCCGCCCGGTTGTGGTTTTCCGCCGTATAAACAACACAATCAGGTCCGGCGGTTTCTTTTTTTAGCCTGATGCCTTGCGCAATCATCCGGTCTATGCTTCCCGAACCCCTTGATTTGTAAAAAGACACGCTTGGTATCGCTGTCGCGATTTCATCTGCTTCCGCAATCCCGCTGATGATCCGCATTTGGTCTTCAGGGATTTCTGGGTTATATATCTCAACCGGGCCAATCTCTTCATGCTCAATATGGTCATGGTACGCTATATTGACAGTAAACATCCCCCCTTCTTTTCGAAGAGTTTGCACGATTTCCGGCTGGATCTCTGCAATGACCATCCGGTTGAAGCTGCCAGAGCGGTATGCTTCCCGCAGGAACAACCCGCCCTGGATTGGTCCAAATCCAAAGCCAAGGAATTTTTTGCTGCCCTTTTTTTCAGATGCCAAACTGGATCCTCCTGATTCTCGCACTTAATTCATACCTATTATAAAGTTTATTTAAGCTTGATAGGAAGCACCCAAATACATTAAAATCAAACCATGTGCAAAGACCTCGAAACCAAATTAAATGATTTCTCCTTTGAGACAAGAACGGCAGCCCTTCGCCATCTCCTTCGGTTGGCGAAGGAAAATTCAGATATGCTTCCCCCTGAGGGGAATCATGTGAACATGCACTGCCACTCATTCTATTCCTTCAACGCCTACGGTTATTCTCCCAGTGCTCTTGTCTGGCTTGCGAAACAATTGGGCTGGCAGGCAGCCGGGATCGTCGATTTTGACAATCTGGATGGGGTGGATGAGTTTCTCTCTGCGTGTGACATCGCATCCGTGCGCGGCTCCGCGGCCATGGAAACCCGCATTTTTATTTCCGAATTCGCGGAGTACGTCACCAACTCCCCTGGAGAACCCGGGGTCAGCTACGCCTGCGGAATCGGTTTTTCGTCCGGCATGGTGAATGACAAGGGCAAACAGATCCTCAATAGGATGCGCGAAAGGGCCGACCAGCGCAACCGCAGCATGGTGGAGCGCCTGAACAGCTACCTCGATCCGGTTAGTATTGATTATGATAAAGATGTCCTGCCGCTCACTCCCTCCGGCAACGCCACTGAACGCCACATGCTTGCCGCCTATTTAGACGCTGCCCTCAAAGCCTTTTCTGACCCGGCCGGTTTCTGGGCGCAGAAATTGGAATATAAGGAGAACGAAATCCGCGAACTGATGCAGGACAAAGCTCTCTTTTCAGACACCGCGCGCCGCAAGCTTATGAAACAGGGCGGCATCGCTTATATCAAGCCCGGACCCAAAACGTTTCCCCCTGCTGAGGAATTTTACGAAATGGTCATCTCCAACAACGCCATCCCTACCTACAACTACCTGAACGGGGCGACGGAAGGCGAGCAGCACATGGAAGCGCTGCTGGAACTACTGATTAGCAAGGGCATTGCCGCTTTCAATATCATCCCCAACCTCGCCGTACCCGACCCGCAGGCTGAGCCCGATAACTCAGAAATCCGCCGTACCCGCGCACAGCTTCTGAAGAAGAACGCAGACTTGGCGCGCGAATTTGACCTGCCCTTGCACATCGGCACCGAAATGAACAGCTACGGCCAGCGCAAGGAGGACAATTTTGCTTCTGAGGAGCTGGCCCCCCTGCGGCAGCGTTTTATTGACGGCGCCTACTTCATTTACGGGCATGTCCGGCTACAGCGCGCGCTCGGCATCGGCTATCAGAGTGACTGGGCAAAATCCTGTATGCCTGCGCGTGCCGATCGCAACCGCTTTTACACCCGGGCTGGATACCTGATTCCACCCGGCCAGGATGGCCTGAAGGCGCTGAAATCCCTCGATGCTTCCATGAGCCCTGCAGACCTGCTGAAAAAGCTGGAAGGTTAATTCAGCATAATAATTTCATAATCTTCGACCCACCGGGTTGGTATGCCTGAAGATTCCAGCTTGTATCCAGCGCAATCAGCGGTTTTGATGTTCAGCGAATTCAATTCTTTATCATTTCTATATCAATTGGTGAAAATCATTCCCCCACAATCTGCACGCACACGAACTGCTCCCACGCCCGCACCTGGTTTATAATTCCAAAAAATTGCACCTTCTAACATTTTGAAAGGAACGTTCATGGCTGGCGAATCACCCGAATCAACCGATTTTATTCATGAAGAAGTAGCGAAAGACTTGCGGAGCGGTCGCTTTACCTACGTCAAAACACGCTTGCCCCCCGAACCGAACGGTTACCTGCACATCGGCCATGTCAAGGCCTTCTTGATCGACTACAATGTCGCCAAAGATTTCGGCGGCGTGCTGGACCTGCGTTTCGACGACACCAATCCTGAAAAAGAAGAAACAGAATTCGTGGAAGCTATCAAAGAAGATGCCCGCTGGCTAGGCATCGAATGGGAACAGGAATTATACGCGTCAGATTTCTTTGATTTGCTCTATGAATGGGCAATTAAGCTGGTTCAAAAAGGCAAGGCGTACGTGGACGACCAGAGCCCGGAGGAAGTCAAGGAGAACCGCGGCTCCTGGACCGAACCGGGCGTGGAGAGCCCCTGGCGGGACCGTTCCGTCGAGGAAAATCTGGATTTGTTGGAGCGCATGAAAAACGGCGAATTTCCGGATGGGTCACGCGTCCTGCGCGCCAAGATTGATATGGCGCACGGCAACATGAACATGCGCGATCCGATCATGTACAGGATCATCCACGAACCGCCCCACCACCGCACCGGCAAGAAATGGTGCATCTATCCCATGTACGACTGGGCGCACGGCCAGAACGACGCCATGCATGGGGTCACGCATTCGCTCTGTTCCATTGAATATGAGGACCACCGCCCTCTGTATGAATGGTTCCTGAATGAGCTGGAAATTGAGAACCCGCCGCGACAAATCGAGTTTGCCCGCTTAAATATGACCTATACCGTCTTGAGCAAGCGCAAACTGCGCCGCCTTGTTGAAGAGGGTCATGTGGACGGGTGGGATGACCCGCGCATGCCCACCGTCCGCGGCATGCGCCGCCGCGGCTACACACCGCAAGCCCTGCATGACTTCATTGACCGCACGGGCGTTTCTAAAACTATCAGCGCCAGCGCGGGCGTGATGGTCGATGTGGAAATCCTGGAGGCTGTTGTCAGGGATGATCTAAATATGCGCGCCTCGCGCAAGCTGGCTGTCCTGGATCCGCTCAAAGTCGTGATCGAAAATTATCCGGAAGGCCAAACAGAGGAATTCGAGCTGGACAACAACCCGGCCGATCCTGCTTCCGGCACCCGTAAAGTTCCCTTTTCCAGGGTAATCTATATCGAGAGGGATGATTTTCGGGAAGAGCCGCCCCCCAAGTATTTCCGCCTCTTCCCCGGGCAAGAGGTGCGCCTGCGCAATGCCTATTTCATCACATGCACGGACGTGGTCAAGGATGCCGGCGGGAAAATCGTGGAGCTTCGCTGCAGCTACGACCCTGAGACAAAGGGCGGCAGCGCGCCCGACGGCCGCAAGGTCAAGGGAACACTCCACTGGGTTTCGGCTGCCCACGGCATCCCAGCCGAAGTGCGCCTGTACGACCGGCTTTTCACCAATCCGGATCCGGAAGCCAGCGGTGATTTCATCGAGGACCTAAACCCGGACTCCCGGAAAATTCTATCCAGCTGCATCGTTGAGCCGAGTCTGAAGGATGCCCGGCCGGGAGACAAATTCCAGTTCGAGCGCGTGGGCTATTTCTGCGTTGATCCTGATTCGGAACCTGGCAAGCTGGTTTTCAACCGCACCGTGAGTCTCCGGGATACCTGGGCGAAAATCAGACAAGCCCGTCAAAAAATAAATAAAAGATAAGGATAATTCTATTCGCTTTCGCGCCGCGCGATTACCCGTACCGCGTGCGGTATGGGTTTTTCTGACGCGACAATCAGGTAGCCGCCCCCGCCCGCTCCGGTGAGCTTCCATCCCAGGGCAATATCGCGGTATTCCTCAATTACATCCCTTACGCGCTGATCCACCATGTTCGGGAACATGGCCACCTGCGCTTCAAACATTTCACGCAGTGTCTTTCCGAACTTGCCGATATCCTGGTCTAAAATGGATTGCCAGTGCTCCTCGGTAGCATCCGCCAGGGCCTTGGCATGCTCGCGGTCAAAAACCGTGTCTGCCATCACGTCAAAATCATCATGGCGCGGGCCAAGCGGGATAAGGGAAATCGCGTTTTCCACAAACCTCAGCAAGGGTTCGTCACAGCGGTGTTCAATCCATTCCGGCCAATAACCGCCATTAAAATAGAAATAGGCCAGCCCGGGAAACACCAGCCCGATTGAATCCTGCGAGCCGGAAATGATTTTAGTTCCTGGCGGGTTGTCATAGCAGAATAAAATTTTGGCCAGCTTCTCGTAATCGCCGGGCGGAATTTTCGCGCCCCAAATCTCCCGCGCGTGCCGCCTGGTGCTGGAAGCCATACCGCTGCGGTCGTTGAATTCCAAAGTCGGCTCGATGGACAGCGTCACCACCGGGCCTGGATAATGTTTCGAAACAAAGGGCTGGTCAAGCCAGCCGCCGGCCAGTTCCACACGGTAAGGCAGGGAGTCGCGTTCGCGCAGGGCTGTGGAAGAACGGGCTTCCAGGCCTTCATGGGGCTTGCGCTCCAGGACAATGTACTCGATCCCCAACTCCTGGCATAATTTCCGCTTTTCCGGGATATTCCCGTCGGAATTAACCACAAAGAAATCCGGGCGCATTTGCCGCAGTTCAGCTTCGAAATCGATGATCCCTGAGCCCCGTGAGATAAACGCGTCCTTCACCCATGAAACCGCCTTCACCATGAAAAGCCGTTCCTGCTCGTTGTTGACCGGCAGGCGCCCTTTCAAACCGAATACCGTCTGGTCCGATCCGATCGCGACATATACATCCCCATACTGCGCGGCTTCGCGGAAAAACTCCACGTGCCCGCTGTGCAGCAGGTCATAGCACCCCGTGACGAATACTTTCTTGGTCAATTTACCCTCTATTGCGGATGGAAAGAATCAAATTTCTCATAGAATTTAATTAATGATTTCAGTTTCTTAAATTCTTTGATATAAATATCTCAGCATAAATCCGCAAAAAGTATAGCACAAGGTGCTGGATTGACCGAAAATCGGGACTGTTCCGGCTGAGTTGCTTAAAACTTTCATTAAAAATTTTTTATCCTGCAGAATCTGGTGAAAATCTTTTCTTCCACAGGAATATTCTTCCCTAAACCCTGCACGCTGTCAGCACACAGGTGCCGAACTTTCCGGCAGGTTTTAATAAATTCGCGGCACCTTTGCCCCTTTGGTTTTTTCAAATTTGAGTCCATATAAGGCCCGGTTGGCCTCCTCCAGAGGATACTCCTCCAAGAACATCCTCAATTCTTGATAAACAAAGAAAAGAATTTACTTTTTATGTGTGCCATTTCAGGGGGGCTTACTAGAATATAATATTTTTAAGTGATGGGTTGGATTATACATAACTGTGAACAGCTAATGAAGTGAAGAAACCCGTGATAAAAAAATCAAGTCTTGATTTCGCAAGCAGATTGATGAATGTTGCCGGTAAAGAGAAAATAGAAGTATTAAACGAGTTAGCGGGGAATTATAGGGAATTACCACCTGATAAAAGAATTAAATTTGCAGAGCAGGCTGTCGATTTATCTGAAAAGTTTCATGATCACAGGTCCAAAGCTGAGGCCTATAACCATTTAGGTGTAGCCTATAATAATTTAGGCGATAGCCAAAAATCCATTGATTATTTCCTGAGGGCTTTAAAGATTATGGAGCAGATCAATGACAAAAACGGAATCGCTAATTCTTATGTGAATATCGGCCAAGCCAATTTCTATCTCGACAATTTGAATAAATCGCTGGAATATTTTCAAAAGGCTCTGAAATTAAGAGAGGAAATTGGCGATAAAAAAAATATATCTCAATCGTTGATTTTAATCGGGAATGTTAAAGGCAGGATTGCCAAATATGAGGAAGCGTTAGATTACTATTCCAAATCTCTGGTAATAAAGAAGGAAATCGACGATAAGCGAGGTATCTCTCAAATTTACAACAATATCGGTAACATTTATTTGGAGATCGGGCGGAAAGAAAAAGCTTTGGAATATCGGCTAGAAGCTTTACAAATCGACAGGGAGCTTGACGATAAATGGGAGATTGCCAACTCAGCATATAATATTGCTGAACAATATTTATTAAATGCGGAACATGAAAAAGCCTATCCTTATATACTTGAATCATATGATTTATCAAAAGATCTCGCTAATAAAGGATTGATTCGAGATAATTTACATAATTTTTCATTGTATTACGAATTAAGTGGGGATTATAAAAAAGCACTCAAATATCAGAGAGATTATTCGGAACTAACTAAAAGCATGTTTTCAGAAGAGCTCAGTGAAAGAATCTCTGAAATGCAAGTTAAGTATGAGACTGAGAAATTAGAAGATGCGATAGCAGAACGTACGCTTGAATTACAAAAAATCATAAAGGGCACCATCTATCTCATCGTGGCCACCGTTGAAGCGCGCGACCCCTACACTGCTGGCCATCAGAAGCGGGTGGC
>CAYPPV010000031.1:0-12175 GCA_964412705.1 uncultured Pelolinea sp.
ATCAACCGCTGGCACAAATTCGATTTCAAATTCAAAAGGGTTTTTAGGGGCAAACCAGCCCCATATTGGGCAGTGCAGCTCCTTCTGGAGATCGCGGTGTACAGTATAAGGTAGGCTAGCGCCCTTGTGCCTCCGTTCAAATACTTAATAAGTACACCTTAGCGCTAAATCCGCGTTACAGTAATTCAACCGGACAGGCACTGCGCCGGCCGAATAGCTCAAATCTCAAAGTTCGAGAGCGCCAACATTGTGGGCCAGATATACAAATCCGATTCAGCTGGCGGGTCTGCGAATAGCATAAAATTACCCCAATAAAAGTCAGGATTACTTGGTGTTCGAACTACTAAAAAGCTTCCTCAGTCTGTTATTTATCCATCAAAACGGTGGAAAATAAGATCTGTTCTATATGCTAACGATCGGGGCTTCTTTCAATATCTCCTTCTTTTTTTAGTCTGAAATTCCGGGTTTCACAAGACTCTCATTTAAACTATTAAGGACTGCTTGCCACAGTCCTTTTTTCTGGGTGGCTGACGGGGGTCGAACCCGCGACATCTTGTTCCACAGACAAGCGCTCTACCATTGAGCTACAGCCACCATGTAATTTGTATTCTAACACGCCCCCTAATGCATGGCAAGTTCTTTCTTCAAATACCCTGCCACCTGCTCCCTTTTTATTGCGTTTTGCTTTCCGGTCCGCATATCCTTTATCTTGACTTCGCCCGCATCAAGTTCCTCCGGGCCAAGCACCACCACAAAATGCATGTCCGTGCGATCGGCATATTTGAACTGCTTTCCCAGCTTAACGGCTTCAGGAAATATTTCGGTACGGATGCCCACTCCCCGCAGTTCGTCCGCTACTTTCAGGCTCTCTTCAAGTAGTTCTTCATCAAACACAGTTACAAGCACATCCGCAGGATGCAGGTTTAATTCGGGAAGCTTTCCCAGCTCTTCAAGCACTATTGGAAGAACAACATCCCCCATCGCAAAACCCACACCCGGTATCGGTTCTCCGCCGACATCTTCAACCAGGTTATCGTAATGTCCGCCACCCAGAATGGACCGGTTTTCCTCTCCTGTATCTTTGGCTTCGAACACGACGCCCGTATAATAGTCCAAGCCGCGCACGATTCGGGGGTCATATTTAACATATTCTTCAACATCCAACGCATCTAGAACAGAAAAAAAGCGTTTCAGGTAGCCGGATTGCCTATATAAGTCTTTGTCCTCTATTAGGTTCTTCAAACCATTCAGCTCATCCCTGCTGAAACCCTCTTCTAAAACAAATTCCTCCCAAACTTTCATTTCCATTTTGTCCCGTCGGTCAATGGCTCGAAATACATCCTTCTTTCGCTCACTGCCGATCCCCAGCCGCGCAATTTCCCGTTCCATGAGCTGTCGGTCATTAACCAAAATTTTTACCTCTCTTGATGAGAGATTTATCTGTCGGAAAAATTCGGCACAAATTGCAACTAATTCAGCATCCGCTTCGGCGGAGTTGATACCAATAATGTCAATATTCCATTGGAAAAATTCTCTTGTCCGCCCTTTTTGCGGTTTTTCATACCGCCAGAACGGCCCGAACGACCACCATCGCAAGGGATAGATCAGCTGGTTTTGCTTTTGAGCGACCATCCTCGCAAGGCTGGGAGTAAGCTCAGGCCGAAGAGCAATCAGGTTTCCGCCCCGATCGGGGAAAACAAAGGATTGCTCTTTTACAAGTTCTTCGCCGGATTTGGCCGCATACAGTTCGATGGTCTCAAGGAAAGGGCCATCATATTCCTGATATCCATACAATTCGGATACATAACGGATTTTTTCGTACAGCCATGAGCGTATGGCCATTTCCCGCGGATAGAACTCGCGGGTTCCTTTGACTGATGGGATAATATTTTTCATTTGATGATTTCAGAAGCGCAAAAAAATTTTAACATATAATTACAAGCGGTCTTCCGATATGTGAAGGCTTGAAATTATGAAGATAAAAAATTTACTTGAGTATATTGATGGAGAACTTCTTACAAAGTCCGCTGATCTTAACCGGGAAGTAAAAGGGGGCTGTGGGGCGGATTTAATGAGTGATGTCCTGGCCAGTATTCAGCCGGATGCTGTTCTCCTTACGGGATTATGCAATCCGCAGGTAGTGCGCACCGCCCAGATGTCAGATGTTGCAGCCATCGTCTTTGTACGGGGGAAAAAACCGCCCGATGAGACCATTCATATGGCGAACAAGGAAGGCATTCCCCTGATCACCTCCCCCCTGGGGATGTTTGAACTCTCCGGGCGCCTTTTTTTAGCTGGTTTACCCAGTCTTGAACGGCCTATCTCTCTAGAATAAAGACCATGCCAGACCGTAATTTAGATTTCGGTAATGCACCACCTCGCTTCAAGGGCAAAGTCATCACGGACGAGATGGCCAGCAATATCACCCGTGTTGAAGAGTTGGCTTACATTCTTAAAATTAAGGATGTAATGACCTCAGAATTAAAAACGGTTACTGCCAATCACACCATGCGTCATGTGATGGACACCCTGCGCGAGTACAGGATTTCAGGTGTACCTGTTGTTGAGGGTAATACGAAACTGGTTGGCCTTGTGAGCACAGAGGACCTTATCAGATGCCTTGTAAACCAGGATATCGATAAAATAGTTGCCGAATACATGACAACAGACCTGGTAACAGTAAACTCGTTTGATTACCTAACTGAAGCGCTTAAGCTCTTCGCGAAAACAAAACTTGGGCGCCTGCCTGTTTTGGGTAAAGATAATGAACTGGTAGGCATCATCACAAAAGGAGATGTGAATTTCGGTCTTCTGCGAGCACTTGAACATGATTACCAAGAGGAAGAGGTGCGGCGTTACCGGGCATCCCACCTTTTTGAGGATATCGAATCAGAACGCACCAGTCTCATTCTCAGATATGAAATTGAACGTTATGATTTTACGCATGGAGGAGATGCATCCAGCAAAATCAAACGCGCTCTATTACGTATGGGAGCCAACCAGCAACTTGCCCGCCGTGTTGGGATAGCCGTGTATGAAGCCGAGATGAATCTCATCATTCACACCAACTACGGCGGCACGATACACGCAGAAATTGAACCCCGCCAGATTTCAGTTTATGCCTGGGATGAAGGTCCAGGAATTGAAGATGTGGAGCAGGCCAAAAAACCCGGTTTCTCTACTGCTACCGAGGAAATCCGTGAACTTGGCTTCGGCGCGGGGATGGGGCTCTGCAATATATCAAAATGCGCCGATTATATGGATCTGCAGTCAGAACTCGGCCGGGGAACACATCTCACCATGAAGTTTTTCTTAAAAAAAGAAGAAATGATGGGAGAAGGACATTCAGGATAGAAGGTGGAGGAAGCATGACGTTAAATGAAATTATTAAAGCGCTTGACCTGGAAATATTAACAGAAAAAATAGATCTTTCCGAAAAAATTGTCTCTCTGGGCTACGTGTCCGACATGCTCAGCTGTGTGATGACAGGTGCCGCAAAAAAAGGTATCTGGGTTACCCTTCAAGCCCACAACAATATCGTTGCCGTGGCCTGCCTTTTGGATCTGGCTGCGGTGATTATCACGGAAGGCGCAAAGCCGGACGAAGATACCATTAATAAAGCTAATGATGAGGGTATGACGCTTCTCGCGACACCGAAGAATTCATTCTATATAGTTGGAAAACTCTGGGAGCTGGGTCTGCGCGATCAATAATTGCTTATCCGTGTCTAAAAAAGAGGAAAAAATCCGGGAATTCCGCTGTGAATTCCACATACATACAGTTCTTTCCCCCTGCGCATCAGTGGAAATGATTCCCCCATTAATCATTCAAACTGCGGAAGAAAAAGGCATTAACCTGGTTGCAGTAACTGATCATAATGCTATAGCAAATATCAGGCCTGTCATGGAAGCAGCAAGAGGAAGCGAGATTGCTGTATTGCCGGGTTTAGAGCTTCAGACCCGGGAGGAAATCCACAGTGTCTGCTTATTTGATAGTTTTGAGAAAATCACCAATTTCTTTTCTTTCATTCTCCCTAATTTTCCTGATATTGAAAACAACGCCGAATATTTTGGAGAGCAGTTTGTGGTAGATAAGAACGGGGTTTTTATCAAGCGCGAATCGCGTCTGCTGATCACATCCTGCTCACTCTCTCTGACGGAAGCCTGGAATATTGTCAATGATTACGGAGGAATGCTCATTCCTGCCCATGTCAATCGTTCCGCTTTTGGTTTAATTCCGGTTCTCGGTTTTATCCCTTCGGATATTCAACCCGAAGCTCTTGAAATATCCAGGCACCTCACTGTTGACAAAGCGATTATAAATTTCCCACAACTAAGAGATTTTCCACTTATCCGGAGTGGAGACGCGCATATGCTCGATGAAATCTGTGGCTTTAATATTTTCCGCATCGCCGCGCCTACAATCAAGGAAATCAGGATGGCACTTCAAAACATTGAAGGCCGGAGTTTTTTGGTTTCTTCTGAATAAATCCTCCTTACAAATTTCCCATTGAGTTCAGATTTTTTCAATATATTTCCTATATTATGACCTTTTGTGTCAGGATATGATAAAATCACATGGTTTTGCAAAGAACAAATTCATCAAGTTGTGATTAGTTATGGCAGAAAACGTCTTCGATAGAGTACGTATAGATCCGGAACAGAACCCTGAATTATCTTCCAGAATTATTGAAATTCTCGAGGAACATAAGGATAAGCCCGGTCATCTTATGGTTATTTTGAATGACATCCAGGCGAAAATCGGATTTGTTTCTGAGCAGATACAGCAGTTCATTGCTGATTATCTGCACATACCGGTAAGCAAGGTGCACGGTGTGATTTCTTTCTACTCGTTTTACACAACAAGGCCGCGCGGAAAGCATACGGTGAAATTCTGCATGGGAACCGCTTGCTATGTTGGCGGAACGCCGCAGCTGATAGACAAAGCCAAACAGCTTGTCGGTATCGGTATGGGTGAAACAACCGAAGACGGAAACATCACACTTGAAGAATGCCGGTGTGTCGGTGCGTGCAGCCAGGCGCCGGTTGTAGTTGTGGATGAGGTTATCCACGGCCGTGTAAAACCAAGCAAAATGGCTCAGCTAATACGTACTATTGAACGGCAGGATAAGCAGGAAGAATAATTGAAAGAATTATCACTGCATATACTGGACATTGCCGAAAACAGCGTGTCCGCCGGTGCGACAAAAATTGAGATAATTGTTAAAGAGGACCTTAATAACGATTTATTGGAAATTTCCATCAAGGATAACGGAATGGGAATGGATGCGGAGTTTTTGAAAAGAATCACTGATCCCTTTGTTACATCCAGGACCACTCGAAAAGTTGGGTTGGGAATTCCATTTCTAAAAGCAGCCGCCGAAGCGTGTGGTGGCCGATTCACCATTGAGTCCCTCCCCGGTAGCGGGACCTTCATATCAGCCAGTTTTCAGCACAGCCATCTTGACCGTATGCCGCTTGGAGATCTGAAAGGGACAATTTTGAACCTTATTGTGGGTTATCCCGACATTCAATGGATATTCCGGTATGAGAACGATGGAACAATTTATTATCTGGATACAAAACCGATGAAAGAAATTCTCGGTGATGTGCCATTTTCAGATCCGGCTGTCATCCGCTATTTGAATAAATATTTGGAAAACGGATTATATAGGAAAAATGGCCATTTGAAAATAAAATATGAGGAGAAATCATGAACGCAATTAAAAGTCTGGATGACCTGAAAAAAATCAGGGAGGAAGCCCTCGCAAAGAGGAAAGTAATGAAAACATCCGGTGCTTCACAGGTGATTGTAGGCATGGGTACCTGTGGAATTGCCGCAGGAGCACGAGAAACCATGAAAGCCGTTCTGGATTATATTGAGAAGAACAATCTTCCGGATGTGATCGTTACCCAAACAGGTTGTATTGGCCTTTGCGAACAGGAACCGATTATGCAGGTAGTGGTTGGTGATGGGGAAAAAGTTACCTACGGGAAGGTAAACCCTGAGGTTGCAAGAACCATCATGGAAAATCATGTTAAAAAAGGTAATATTGTCAAGGAAAATGTTATTTCTGTCTAAAATAGCAAGTATCGGCAAAGCGCAGTAAATCATGGCTTATTTTCGATCTCACATACTTGTATGCAACGATCCCGAATGCGTAAGAAAAGGATCTCTGGATATTATGGATATCATTAAGAAGGAGCTGGATTCAGCCGGCTTATCTGAAGAAGTCCAGGTTCTTGATACGCCCCGCATCGGGTGTTGCGAAAAGGGGCCGGAAATTCTTGTCTATCCCGAGGGCTATCACTACATCGGCCTTACGGAAAAAGATATCCCCTTCCTCGTTGAGGAGCAGTTCCTAAAAGGTCGTCCTGTCAGTGAATGGCTGGCTCCGCTTGAAAAAGACCTGGCTCAGGAATTGGGAGAACCCACTTTAAAAGAAGTGCGTGTAGTTCTTCGCAACTGCGGCAAAATCAATCCAGAAAATATTGAAGATTACATTGCTGAAGACGGGTATGCCGCACTTGCAAAAGTCCTTACAGAATCCAGCCCCGATGAAACCATTGAAACCGTGAAACAATCCGGCTTGCGTGGAAGAGGCGGTGCCGGATTCCCAACCGGCCTCAAGTGGTCATTCACCCGGGAAGCGGTTGGGGATATTAAATATGTTATTTGCAATGCTGATGAAGGCGATCCCGGCGCGTTTATGAACCGAGCTGTTCTCGAAGGAGATCCGCATTCTGTTATAGAAGGGATGATCATCGCAGCGTACGCAATTGGAGCCCATCAGGGTTACATTTACTGCCGTGCAGAATACCCGATCGCTGTAAGAACGCTTGAGATAGCCATCCAGCAGGCGAGGGAATATGGGCTGCTTGGTGAAAATATTTTTGGCACAGATTTTTCCTTTGATCTGGAGGTGCGGCAGGGAGCAGGCGCGTTTGTTTGCGGTGAGGAAACCGCATTGATAGCTTCGATAGAAGGCCGCCGTGGTGAGCCGCGGCCGAGACCGCCATTCCCGGCTGTAAAAGGCCTCTTTGGCAAGCCAACAAATATTAACAATGTCGAGACCTATGCGAATATACCGCAAATTATCCTCAAAGGTCCCGAATGGTTTTCCGGGATGGGAACCGAAAAGAGTAAGGGCACAAAAACTTTTGCGCTCGCCGGCGATGTGAAGAAAACCGGTTTGATCGAAGTCCCCTTTGGGATCACTCTGCGTGAAATAATCTATGATGTAGGCGGCGGGATTAAGAATGACTTAGCGTTCAAGGCAATCCAGACAGGCGGTCCGATGGGCGGCTGCCTCCCTGCGGATTACCTAGACTTGCCGGTTGATTATGAAAAACTATGCGAAGCCGGATCGATAATGGGGTCCGGCGGTATGGTAGTGATGGATGAAGAGACTTGCATGGTGGATATTGCCCGCTTCTTCATGGAGTTCATCCAGGATGAGAGCTGCGGCAAATGTGTTCCTTGCCGTGTCGGAACCCGAAGAATGCTGGAAGTGCTTACCCGCATCTGCGAAGGAAAAGGACGAGACGGAGATATCGAGCTTCTTGAAGAATTATGTGAGGAAGTCAGGCAGGATAGTCTGTGCGGTTTAGGCCAGGGCGCCCCCAATCCTGTTATATCAACTCTAAAACATTTCCGGAATGAGTATGAAGCGCATATTTTTGAGAAAAAATGCCCTGCAAAAGTCTGCCGTGCATTGATCCATTACGAAATTGATTCAGAAAAATGCGTGGGCTGCACGCTATGCGCACGAAACTGCCCGGTTAACGCAATAACCGGTGAAGTAAAGAAAAACCACAATATAGATCCGGATATCTGCATCCGTTGTGGCATCTGCAAGCAGGTCTGCAATTACGACGCAGTAAAAGTAATTTAATTAAATAATTGACATGCATCCAACAATAACTCAATCCAAGGAGGAACCTGCATGACAAAAGTCAAAGAAAAGGGTCACGATGTCCTTAAACTTGTTAACGAAGTAGTAGATGAATTCCATGCCAAACAGGAAGAGCTGATCCCTATTTTGATGCGCATCAACCAGGAGTTCGGCCACATTTCAAGGCTTGTGATTGAAATCATCAGCAACCGCATGCATATCCCACAGAGCAAACTGTATTCGGTGGCAAGTTTTTATCAAATGATCCACACCAAACCAACCGGCAGGCATACTATTAAGTTCTGCGAAAGCGCTCCATGCCATGTGGCAGGCGGCAGAGAGGTTTTTGAAGCGTTGCAGGAAAAGCTTAATTTGAAGCCAGGCGAAACCAGCGAAGATGGAAAGTGGACGCTGATGGTTACCAGCTGTCTTGGAGTTTGTGCAGTTGGCCCTGTAATGATGGTGGATGGCGATATTTATGGAAATCTCACACCAGAACAGCTTCCCGAGATTCTTGGAAAGTACGATTAGGAGAATAAAATGAAATTCAAACGAGCAATGGTCCTTGTTTCCAATGATCCCAAGAGTATCGAAAAAGGTGCTGGGGAAGTCTTTGATAAATTGGCAGAAGAAATCCGTAAATTGAATTTGGATGAGGAAATTTCCCTATCTAAAGTCACAGATATTGGCAGGAATGATGCTTCACCCCTGGTTATTGTTTATCCGGAAGCGGTAATCTATGGACCTGTGAAACCGGATGATGTTCCTTTCCTGGTAGAAGAACACCTTTACAAAGGCCGAATCGCAACCAATCTGAAAGCTCCCGCTAAGGAACTATCTGGGAAGATTGCCTGGCTTACTAACCGTGCCGGTACCATGCCAGCAGAACAACGCATTGTGCTCGAACGGGCTGGCATTATTGATCCGGACTCAATTGATGATTACATAATTAATGATGGATACCAGGCGCTCGGAAAAGTCCTGACCGAAATGAAACCGGATGAGTTGATCGAATTGGTCAAGGATTCAGGACTTCGGGGACGGGGCGGCGCCGGGTTTCCCACAGGGTCAAAATGGGGTTTCGTGGCAGGTACTGAATCCAATAAAAAATATGTGATTTGCAACGCAGATGAAAGCGAACCCGGTACATTTAAAGACCGCCTTATACTGGAAGGAGACCCCCATAGCATCATTGAAGCCATGATTATCGCTGGCTATGCGGTCGGAGCGGATGAAGGTTATATCTATATCCGGGGTGAATACACGCTTGCCCAAACCCGCCTTCTCAATGCCATCAAACAGGCAAAAGATCTGGGTTTTCTCGGTGAAAATATTTTTGGTTCCGACCACAGCTTTCAGCTTCATATCCACGTCGGTGCTGGCGCATATATCTGCGGCGAAGAAACCGCTTTGATTGAATCGATTGAAGGGAAACGCGGAGAACCGCGTCCTCGCCCCCCCTATCCAACAACGAATGGACTCTGGGGTAAGCCGACGCTTGTCAACAATGTTGAGACGCTGGCAAACGTACCTCCAATTATCAGAAATGGGCCTGAATGGTTCAAGAAATTTGGAACACCATCCAGCCCGGGCACCAAAGTTTACACAATATTAGGCCATATCAATGCGACAGGTCTTATTGAAGTGCCGATGGGGATTACGCTCCGTGAGGTAATTACTATCTACGGTAAGGGCATGAAAAACGAATCGGAGTTGAAACTCGCCCAGACCGGCGGTTCGAGCGGGTCCATTATTCCAACTGATCTCCAGGATATTCCCATGGATTATGATTCCTATGCCAAAGAAGGTGTTGCCATGGGTTCGGGCGCGCTTCTGATCTGCAACACGGAAACCTGCGTTGTAGATTTGGCAAAAGTGCTAATCAACTTTTTCCGCTTTGAGAGCTGCGGCAAATGCAATCCCTGCCGGATCGGCACCCAGCGTGCCTATTACATCCTTTCAAATATATCCGAGGGATTAGGCACATTGAAAGACCTGGACAACCTGGAAGAAATCAGCAAATGGCTCTATGAGATGTCCAACTGCGGTCTTGGGCAGACGGCCGGATCGCCCCTGAAGGACATCATGGTTCACTTCCGCGATGAAGTAGAAGCGCACATTACTTTGAAAGAATGCCCCGCTGGCGTATGCGCGATGAGCGGCAAGCCGGTGGCAGTTTAATAAAGCAATTTTTGGAGAGAATGAATATGGTAAAACTCACAATAGACGGACAACAAGTCGAAGTCGATCAGGGGACAACAGTACTGAACGCCGCCCGCAAAGCGGGCATCGACATCCCCACCCTGTGTGACCATCCCCAACTGACGCCCTATGGCGGCTGTCGATTGTGCCTGGTAGAAGTAGAGGGCATGCGGACGCTGCAACCCTCTTGTACCCTGCCCGCGTCAAACGGCATGGTTGTGCAAACCGATACGCAGAAGGTGCGCGAAGCTAGGAAATTCGTGCTTACGATGATTTTCAGTGAGCGCAACCATTTCTGCCCCTACTGCCAGGTCAGCGGCGGAGACTGCGAACTGCAAAATTCTGCTTATTCGGAAGATATGACACACTGGCCAATCCAGCCCAACTGGAAGCCCTATCCAGTTGACGCTTCTCACCCTTTCATTGTTTTGGAACATAACCGCTGCATTCTATGCAGGCGCTGTGTCAGGGCCTGCGGTGAACTGGTTGGTAATTTTACGCTTGGATTCGAAGAACGAGGTGCTGACAGCGCTCTGATAGCTGATGTAGGCCTTCCCCTTGGAGAAAGCTCCTGCATCAGCTGCGGCACCTGTGTACAGGTCTGCCCCACAGGCGCTTTGATTGACCGCTGGAGTGCCTACCAAGGCAAGGAAATCGAGTTAGAGGCAACCAAAACAACCTGCCTCGGCTGCAGTGTCGGCTGCAGTATAGAAGTGATGACTCGTGATAACCGGCTTGTGCGAATTGAAGGCGATTGGGAAGGTGTGATAAACGGCGGCGTTATATGCGACGTTGGCCGCTTCCACCCCATGGTTGAAGACCGCGATCGTGTTCTAACCCCTTTGGTAAGAAAAAACGGGGCGTTGAAAGCATCAACTTGGGAAGAAGCCATGGATGCTGTTTCCGACAAGTTGAAAAATTCAAAAGGCAAGAAGGCTGGCGTGGTATCCACCAGGTTGTCCCTGGAAGCTCTTAACGCTTTCGCACAGATTTCCGAATCTCTTGGCATGGATAATGTAGGATCAACAGAAGAAGGTCTGGCAACCTCCGCAGTGAAAACCCTTCTTGAAAAAACTAAGAAACCATTTGAATCTAAAATTCAAGAAATCAAGGATGCGGATTGCTACTTCCTGATGGGAGAAGATCTTACAAAAGACCACCAAGTGATCAGCTTCTTTGTAAAACGCGCACTCCCGACGGGAGCCAAACTAATTCAGGTTTCAGAATCAGAAACAGGATTTGAGCACTTTGCAGATTATTCTCTCAAGGTGGATCCCAAGCAGATCGCTGATTTTGCCAGCGCATTAAAAGGTCTCACTGGGAACGGCTCTGATATAGAAATTAAAAAAGCGGCTGCGAAATTCGGTTTGGATTCAGAAATGCTTACGGACGTGTTGACAATACTGAAATCCAGCGAGAAACCCGCAGTCATCATTGGAACAAGATATGCTTTTGAAGACGCGTATGCAACTCTGGAAGCTGGTGTTTCCCTTGCTGATAAGATCAATGCCAATGTTATTACAACCAAAGGCAATATTAACAGCATGGGAGCATTACAGTTGGGTCTGAATAACGCTCTTGATATGGAAGATGCCGAGGTGGTAATTCTGGCAGTTGGGGATGAGAAATTATCCCAGCAATTCATGAAGAGCTTTGATGACATTCCTTTCCTGGTTATCCTGAGCAGCTATATCTCACCCCTGACTGCATCCGCTGATGTTGTTCTTCCAGTTGCCAACTGGCTTGAGGAAAGCGGCCATGTCATGAATATGGACGGTCATATCCTTGAGGTAAAAGCGTCTCTGGACGCCGCAGAAGGAATCCACTCTAGCTATGAAGCACTTCTTGATTTTGCGGACAGGAATGGAATTGAGATAAATACAAGCTGGCGTGAATCTGTTGAAAAGAACCCGTCACCAGTGAAGATATCATGATAATCAAAGGAATCAGGAGATTATAATGGCGAAACCCAAGGTAGCAAGTGATTGGCTGGCTGGATGCGCAGGATGTCATATGTCCTTCCTTGATATTGATGAACGCATTGTCAAGATCGTTGAACTTGTGGATTTGCGCGCTACC
>CAYPPV010000032.1:0-12050 GCA_964412705.1 uncultured Pelolinea sp.
CATCACTGAATACTTTATCGAGCGCTTCGCTTACAACCTGTTCGGATGGGGTCCATCCCGGCCTGGTCGCATTGGTTGAATCAGCGATAAGCGCCAAAACACCGCGTTCTGAAAATTCAACGAGTTTGGCATAGTCAGTTGGCCAGTTGTCAACCGGTGTGTGGTCGAATTTGTAATCACCGGATTGTACAATGAGACCTTCTGGTGTTTCTATTCCCAGGCCTACTGAGTCGGGAATGGAGTGGCAAACGTGGAAGAAATCAATTTTGAAAGGACCTATATGAATTCTTTCTCCTGCTTTGACTGTTTTAAGCTTGGCTGCGTCGAGCATTCCTCTGCGGGATAGCTTCACTTTCACCAGACCCAGGGTTAGCGGTGTTCCATAAATTGGTGCCTGCACCTCTTCAAGCAGGTGATGAACGGCACCGATGTGATCCTCATGCCCATGGGTAAAGATGATCCCACGAATTTTATCTTTCCGGCTCCTAATATACTGAAAGTCTGGAATGATATAGTCAATTCCAAGCATTTCATTCTCCGGGAACATGGTTCCAGAATCGACAATGATTGCCGTATCCCCATATTCATAAACCATCATATTCCGGCCGACTTCTCCAAGCCCGCCAAGTGGAATAATTCTTAAATTATTGTTTTTCATTATCTATTTACCTCTTTTTCTAATCGCATACTTGTTGTATGCTAAATAATTTCATTAAAAAAGCCCTGGTGATTATTCGGCCAGGGCAGTTATTCATTTTTCTTACAAAAATTGAAACCTAAAAAAATTTCCGATAATCAAACTATATTATTTCGTTATTATTGTACCATCGAAGCTGTATTATATCATTATCGGTATATTATAAATCTATTAAAACCAGGTTAATATCTACGCATATACTTGCCTTGAAAAAACCTCATCCCGGATTTGCATAACCTGCCTTCGTACCATCTCGTCTTTTTCAATCATGGCTGCGATTTTCTCACAGGCGTAAAGGACGGTAGTATGATCGCGTCCACCTAGCGTCTCTCCGATCTGAGGCAGTGATTCATTGCCAAATTCCCGCATTATGTACATGGCAATTTGCCTCGGAAAGGCAAATTTTTTGGACCGATTTCGGCTTAGCAGTTCTTCAGAAGTTAGATTAAAGTTTCTGGCAACTGTATTCAATACCTGGGCCGGCTCTGGTGAATTGTTCTCCGGAATCAGATCAACCAGAGCCATATTTACCAGCTCGGCCGACAGCGGTTTGCCGCTCAGGTCGGAAAAAGCAAGCACTCTTGTAAGCGCTCCCTCCAACTCGCGAATGTTTGAATGGAATTTTATCGCGATGTTTTCCAATAGTTCATCTGGAACAGATCGTCCGGCCTGTTCTGCTTTGAACCGCAAAATGGCAATTCTTGTTTCCAATTCGGGTGGCTGGATATCCACAATTAAACCCCATTCAAAACGGGAACGCAGGCGTTCTTCCAATGTGAGCATGGCTTTCGGTGGCCTGTCAGAGGATATGACAATTTGTTTCTCTTGACCATGCAGTGTATTAAATGTATGAAAAAATTCTTCCTGTGTAGATTCTTTTCCTGCAATGAAATGAATATCATCAATTAAAAGCACATCAATTTTTCGGTATTTTTCCCGGAAACTTGTGGTGTCGTGGCGGCGAATGGCATTAATCAAATCATTGGTAAATTCTTCGGAAGATATATATAGAAAATTTTGTCTGTTTTGAGCTGCCATACTGCCTATTGCGTGAAGCAGGTGGGTTTTACCCAGGCCAACTCCACCGTATAGGAATAAGGGGTTATAAGCTTTTGCAGGGTTCTCAGCCACTGCCATACTGGCTGCATGGGCAAGACGGTTGTTGGGGCCGACGACAAAACTTTGAAAAGTGTAGCGGGAATTAATAGAAGAGACTTTTATCTGAGAGGTCGGTTCAGAAAAGTTCTGCTCCGCATGAATATTTTCATGGGAAGTATTGTCGAGGGAGGACTGCACAATGAATTCAACGCGCTGCGGTGATTCCATGATGCCGCTGAGCAGTTTCTCGGCTGTTGTTGTAAGGCGGTTCGCGAGCCAGTCACGGGCATATGCGTTATCAATTCCAATAATAAATTTGTTGTCGGAATGACTGATCAATTTTGCATTCTTTACCCATGTGTCATAGGTAGCTTTGGGCATATCCATTTGGAGCTGCCCCTGTGCTGACTGCCAGGCCCGCATTGCGTCCATATTAATGTGTTCCTCCCTTTCAAAAACATAATTTCTTTGTTTAAATATGCGATTAATCAACCCACATGATCAATGTGGTAAATGGACTGGCTTTTCAATTTTGGATGCACTTTCGTGCTATAGGGGTGCCGGTGCTGACTGTCTGACCGGCTATCCTTATTTCCTTTGAAACACTCTTATTTTAGCAAAAGGCCAAATTATGGGCAATAGTTTTTCCCTACAATTGATTAAAAAAAGGCGGATATTTAAGTTTAAGAATCTTAAAAAATCTCCCGAATTAATTCTGTTGATTTCCGAACCTTAGGACACTTGTTCATCAGAAAATATAACGGTGCAATTCTCAAAACCCCCACAGGTGGGGATGCAAAAATATTTTTTATCATTCGTATGATGATAATTTTTATGAAATTTAAAAAAAGCTCCAAAAAATTTTTGAGGTTGATTTAAAAGGAAATACTCATTTTTGTATTTGGGTTTTTAAATCGGAAATCATAAGCCCTGCCGATTTACGTCCCAGCTCAACTGCGAAGTTGGTCCCCCTATCCCAGGGATAAACCTGGCTCATGCTTGCCAAGTAAAGATTGCGGATGGGTGTCCTGATTTTCGGAATATTTTTTGAGTGATTAATAAATGGAATTGGCTGGGCAAATCGTGCGCGAAAAAGCCAGCTGTCTCTAACCCAATCTTTTCTAAAATCAGGATTGATTCTTTTCAGACTTGGCAGGAATCTTTCAACCAACTGTTCTTTGTTAAGAGAAAAAGAATCATGGGACGTGTCAAGATAATCCCCGCAGTAAACGATGTGGTCACCATTGAAATGATCCGGTGACACAAAATTCGTATGTTCCACGAGTGCCAGGAACGGGAATCTTGCGGTTTTCGGCATATTGAACCAATAGTATCCGTTTTCGGAAAGCTGATTTTTCAGGGCAAGAATGACCACAACTGCCCCGATCCCTTTAAGCGAATTGATTTTTTCCACGTAATCCTTGTTCAGGGTTGGTGTCAAATCGTTCAGGACTTGTGGGGGAACGGCAGCGATAACCTGGTCGAAAACCGCTTCGTGTCCATCCAAGAAGATAGATAACTTCCCCTTCTCCTTTGGTTGTATTCTTTCAATGCTGGCTTTGAAATGAAAAATCACTCCCTGCCCCTTAAGGTTGGACGCAAAGTCATCAAGAAATGCCTGAAACCCCCCACGGTATGTCCCAAGTCGGGCAGTACGGACTTTAAATCTTGCCCAGAACCAGGCCATGTTTACTTCTTTGTAATAATCACTGAATTTACCAATCAGCAGAGGTTCAAAAAGAGTTTTATAGACTTTTTGTCCGTAATGCTTCCTTATCCATTTATGTGCGGTATATTTTTCCAGAGGCTGCCAGGAAGCGAAGTACCGGAGATAAGCAGTCACAATTCCAAAACGCATTTTATCGGTGAAAGAGAAACCGGGGAAAGTGAGCGCTGCGATTGGCGAATCGAGGGGATAAAAACCTTCCTCATAATAAACAACAGTCTGGGGTCGGTGGAATTCCACCTTGTCTGAAAGATTTAATTTGTCGATTAGAGAAAAGATTGCATCATCGCTCTGAAACCAGTGGTGGTAGAATTTCTCAAGCGACCAATTCCAAGCATCAGCTTTAAAACCCCCAGCCAAACCGCCCGGTCTATCTTCCTTTTCGTAAATGGATACTTTGTAACCGGCATTTATCAGTTCGTAAGCAGCGGCCATGCCGCCTATTCCGGCACCAATTACTGCGGCTTTTCTATTCATTAGGTTTATTATCCGACTTTGCTATTTCAACATCCCTTGATAATCTGATGCTGGCTTTCGCAAAAAAAATGCCGCCGACCAATGTTATGGGTGCCCAGAGAACAGCATGCAGTATTAATGTGAAGCTTGCCGCCAGATTGGGGTTAACGCCTGCGGCGGAAATGACTGCGATACCCGGCGCATCAAAGGTGCCGATAAATCCAGGCCCAGATGGAAGAGAAGCGGCTAAGTTAACCACCCCGTTCATAAACACAAGCGTGGAAAAATCAACACGGAAAGGGAAAGCGAGCATCACAAACCAGTATACAATGGTCTCCAATATCCATATCAATGCAGATGTGCCAAGAATCAGAAATATATCTTTAGGAGACCGAAGAGAGGTGAGTCCTTCAATAAAACGGTGAATGATGCTCGAGGCTTTTTCATCCCATTTTCTTGGGAGCAAAGCCCTAGTGAGTTTTGATAAAAAATTTTTTGCTTTTCCCGGAAACATTGCAGCCGCAAGGAATATTACAAAAATGGTCAGGAAAATAACGGCGCCCCAACAAGCAAGGCGTTGGTATCCTTCCGTATTTTCAGCTCCTCCCAGAATCTTGCCAATATTTGAGAGATTGATGAAAATAAAAGACAAAATGACAATGCCGTCAAAAATTCTTTCAGCCAATATGGTTGCCACAGTGGCAGAAACCGGGACGTTATAATCGCGTTTTAAAAGAGCTGCGCGAAAAATTTCTCCCGCTCTGGCGGGATAGATATTGTTGCCCATATAACCAATTGAGATAATGGGAAATATTTCTGAGACTTGAAGTCTCTTGACTGGACTCAGAAGATGTTTCCAGCGCCACGAACGTAACCGAACAGCGATAAAGTAAACAGCAATTCCGGGGACAAACCATATAATCTCCGCCTGGCGGATTTGTTCCCAGATCCTTTCTATCTGCAGCCCTCTCAGTGCCAGGTAAAGAAAAATGGCGCTGACAGCGAGTCCAATCCAGAAATACCAGCGCTTCATGATTGAGATTTTAACACGCGGTTATTCTTATCAAATAAGATTTATATAAGACCCGGCTGGTTTTCATTTCTTCAAATGTTTATTGGAAATTGAAGAGGGAATCTGTAAATATGATTAGAACGATAGGTTTACTGGTTCGAAAGGAGGGAGGTTTTTATTGCGTTTCTATCAGCCCGAGTTCAATTGGATAGAAAAATCCTATTCCTTTACCTCTTTTTTCTTGGTGCTGGTTTTCTTTTCTGTACCCGTCTTTTTATCGCTATCGGATGGTTTAGTGCTGGAAATATTCGCGCCTGAACTGGAACGATGGTCAGTTGAGTAAAACCCCGAGCCCTTGTATATCACACCCACTGGTGTATAGACTTTATGTAGAGAGATTTCTCCACAGTTTGGGCATTTTTTTAAAGGATTATCCGAAAACTTTTGCTGCTGTTCGAATTGGTAACCACAGTTGCTGCACTGGTAAACATAAACTGGCATAAATAAACCTCGCCGATTTTTTATTAGATAAAACAGACAATTTCAAGTCCCTGATTATAAGATAAAAATATCAGTAAATTGTCAGAAAGTTATACAATTTATAAGAGCAGATTCTTAATATTTTTTTGAATAATATAAAGGAGGAAAAGATGGCTGGACCGAGAAAAGTAAGTGCACCGAAGGGAACAAAGCTGACATGTAAAAACTGGTTGATTGAAGCACCATTCCGCATGATCCAAAATAATTTGGATCCGGAAGTGGCGCAGAGACCGGATGACCTTGTTGTGTACGGGGGAAGGGGGCAGGCTGCCAGAAACTGGGATTGTTTCGATGCAATTTTGGAAAGTCTAAAAAGCCTGGATACAGATGAGACACTCCTGGTTCAATCCGGTAAGCCGGTAGGGATATTTAAAACCCATGAAGATGCTCCCCGCGTGCTGATTGCCAATTCCAATCTAGTTCCAAAGTGGGCCACGCAGGAGCATTTTGACGAACTCGCGGCGAAGGGGTTAATGATGTACGGGCAGATGACCGCTGGTTCATGGATATATATCGGAACGCAGGGCATCCTTCAGGGAACTTATGAAACGCTCGCTTCGCTGGCCGCAAAAAAAGGATGGCCCTCTCTAAAAGGAAAACTGGTTCTAACTGCCGGACTGGGTGGCATGGGGGGTGCCCAACCCCTGGCTATTACAATGAATGAAGGCGTCGGGCTGATAATTGAGGTGGATATTGAACAGGCTAAGCTGAGGCAACAAATAGGCTACCTGGATATGGTTGTGGATGATCTCGAGGAAGCATTGAGCCTAGTCCTGGAGGCGAAAGAGAAAAAGATGGCCCGATCTGTTGGACTCATTGCGAATGCCGCTGATATTTATCCAGCTTTATTGAAGAGCGATTTTCTACCGGATGTGGTTACTGACCAGACTCCGGCTCACGATTTCCTGATGTATGTCCCGTCAGGAATGAGCCCGGCTGCGGCAGGTGAATTACGGAAAACCGATCCGGATACATATTCCCGCAGATCTGTGGAGTCCATGACAGAGCAAGTGCGGGCGATGCTTGAATTCCAGAAGAGAGGAGCGGAGGTATTTGACTACGGAAATAATATTCGCCAGAGAGCGTACGATAACGGGCTGGAAAATGCCTTCGATTTCCCCGGTTTTGTTCCAGCTTATATCCGGCCTTTGTTCTGTGAAGGCAAAGGACCCTTCCGCTGGGTGGCGTTGTCAGGAGAGAAGGAGGATATATATAAGACGGATGAAGCGATCATGGAATTATTCCCGGAAGATGATCATCTTATCCGCTGGCTGAGGATGGCGAAGGACCTGGTGCCTTTTCAGGGCCTTCCATCCCGCATCTGCTGGCTTGGATATGGGGAGCGGGTCAAAGCCGGATTGAGATTCAATGAAATGGTCGCCAGTGGGGAACTGAAAGCGCCCATTGTAATCGGGCGCGATCACCTTGATTCCGGTTCTGTTGCGTCTCCAAACAGAGAAACAGAGGGCATGAAAGATGGCACAGATGCGGTTAGCGACTGGCCTATCCTCAACGCGCTCCTGAACGCAGTGGGAGGGGCTACCTGGATATCTTTCCATCAAGGCGGTGGAGTGGGTATCGGATACAGCCAACATGCGGGAATGGTGATCGTTGCGGATGGAACTCCTGCGGCGGCAGAGAGACTTGAGCGTGTTCTCACCACGGATCCGGGAACAGGCGTCATGAGGCATGCGGATGCTGGCTATGAAAAAGCGATCCAGACAGCCAGAGAGTTTGGAATAAAAATCCCGATGCTGGAATAAAAAGCGGGCGGTTGAAAAACCGCCCGCTTCCTTTAATTCATTATTCTACTGGACAACACTGTTGTTGACCCAATCACCGCCGAGTGTGATGCGGATATCCGCCCCGGAAGACGGGTCATAGGCGTTCCAGATGTTTGCCGAAGCCACATTCATCAGTCTCGCCAGATAGTCCACGGTGTGAGGTTTGCCGTTAAAAATGTCAATCCTGGTCGCGGCATGGTAAGATCCCGCATCCGCAACCTGGACCACATTGATTCCTTGATCCCTTAAGTATTGCGCAGTCCTGTCAACGAGACCCGCATCGATACCTCCGTTCCATATCACCAACCTGGCAGCCTCATCCCGTACCAAAGTGGACCCCTCGTTTGGTACTGCTAGCGGACCTTTAGACCCGGATGTCGCAAAGAGCTCATCGCGAAGGATGCGGATTTTGTCTGGTATCGGTTTCAAAATGGCTTCATTATCAGGCGATCTGGTTGGAATAACCATATCGAAGTTGATGATGCCGCGCTTGATATTGTCCGCATCCAGTTGCAGAGCGAGCAGTCCAAGTTGAATGGCATCCTGCAGATCCATGTTTGTGTAAATGCCGGAAGCCAGGTCTTGGTACAAGGCAGGCGCTTTCGCAATCAGTTCCGGTATGTTTTGGTATTTGAGAATTCGGTTCCTGATTGATAAAATCACTTCCTGCTGACGCCGGGACCGGTCGACATCCCCGTCCTGTGTATATCTTTCGCGCGCGTAAGCAAGAGCCAGTTCACCATCCAATGTATAGCTCACACCCGGCTCGAGTACCTGCTGCTGACCGCCGCCAAATTTTTCGATTTTGACCCGCTGGTCGGGCTGTATCTGAACCCCACCAATCTCGTCAATGAATTGGATGAAGGCATAAAAATCAATTACGGCAAAATACTGAATCGGTACTCCAATAAACTGCTCAACAGTCTGCCTGGCTAATTCGGCACCTCCCCCAGGGAGATTAAATGCTTCCCCATTGAAGTACGCTTCATTGATGCGCCCATAATCAAAACCGGGGATATTAACCCAGAGATCTCGCGGAAGTGAAAGCATGGAGGCTGTTTTCGATACAGGATCAATACTCAACATGATCATGGTGTCGCTGTGAGGAGTATCGCCTGAACGCCAGTCTGAGTAATCCAACCCCAAGATCAGTATGGTGACGCGGCTCTTCCCGTCCCAGGGTTCGGGGGTAGCTGCGGATGGTTGGCTTCCTGGCTGTACAGCTGAACCCTGATCAATTCCAAGTGCTTCCAGCAATGGGGCTCCGGGAAGATCTAGGATGGTCATAGTGGAAGTAAGATTTCTTACCGCATTAAACGCTGTAATTGAAGTGGCTAATGCGAGCAGAATGAACAGGATCAGAAAGGCTTTGGTCAGGCCATCCATAGATGTGAGCTTCCTTGCGATGGTTTTAAAAATTTTTTTCATATCTGTTTATTTTAGGACCATTAAATTAAAAAATCACTCCGTATAATGTTGCAAGATTATAACCAATTTAGATAGTAATTAGGATTGGGGTTTCGGTGGAGGAATGGGCAGATCTTCCTTGTCCGCATCCTGCCACTTGTCGCCCTCATCAATCAGCATAACCGGGATATCCTCAACGATAGGATATTTACGCCCGCAGTCCCGGCAGATAAGCCAGGTTTCTTTATAAAGATCCAGCATGCCGTCTCTTTCACGCACACAGGACGGGCAACGCAGTATATCCAAAAGATCCTTGTTTACCATTTGATCTCCTTGTAGTTATTCAAATCAATTTCGCAACCGATTTTACCATTATGAAGCTTTAATTTTCCTCAATTTCACATTCGATGGAAAGCCCATCCGTTCCGGGTCCGTATTCATAAATCGCACGCCAAGGTTGGTAATGTGTGTAAAAAGTATCCTGATGCAACACATCTCCATCCCGGTAAACCCAGCGATCCACCCGAACGTCCGCACCATCCGCTTCATAATCAACTCGCTTCAGTTCTCCGGGGTCCAAATCCGCGTTCTTGATACACAGCGGCTTTTTGGGTTCGACGATATTGATTGGTCCCGTTGTCTGGAATTCCACTGATCTGCCATCCGGAGTTGAATAAAATTTCCAGGTGATGCGGCTGGCGGCCGGATCCACATCAGTTTCCATCAAAAGCCAGTAAGGAGTGTCATTGGTGAATTTCAGATCCACCAGTGGCACATAAACGGTCGCATCCATACCGGCCAGATCCGGGTTCCGGCTGTTCCCTGCGGTTTTTTCGTAATAGGAAACCCGATAAGCATGGGGATGGCGTTCATTGATTGGAAATCCCGCATAGAACGCAGTGCGGAAGAGGGTGGTGCTTACCTGGCACACCCCGCCGCCTACTCCCTCAATTGTGCGTCCATTGAAGATGATTAAAGCTTCCGTATACCCCTTGTCAAGAGAGACTTCTTCAAGCGCTTCCGCCATGGAGAAGACCGCGCCGGGCGGAACGAGCAATCCGTGGAATTCTGAAGCCGCGGTCTGGATGTTTTGTATTCTTGCACTGTCAGATCCGTAAAAATAAGAAGACTGTTCGCTGATCAATTCAGTAATTCCGAGGTCCTGGGCTGTGGCTGTGTTTTCAACCTGGGGATTGATGATATTGAAAATGAGATCTGATGAGTGTTTACCTGTCTCAAGCGCTTGCTGGATTGCGGAGAGGGTTGCCTGGATGTCTAATTCTCTCCCATCCCTGGCGCTTTCAAGCAGTTCCAGTTCTCTTGTTTCATCATTAAACATGAACCGTGCATTTAGCGGATTGCGGTTTGCGTCAGTGGCGATATCAAGAAGCAGAGCAACGAGCATCTCCTCGTGGAATCCTGGAGAGAGAGGGTTTTCGCCTTCCGCCCTTTGAAAGGCAAGCATGGGGGCCAATTCTTCCGGTTCGATTCTATATTCTTCGGAAGCGTCTGGATACCCTTCCGGGATGACCAGATTAAAGGGCTTTGACAGAATCTCCCAGGCGGCTTCCGCCATCTCGGATGCATCCTGGATTTCCGGTTCACGCCGATCTACAGACAGGTTTATTACTGAGAAATTATTTTTCTCAATTTGCTCTGATATTTTATTTAAAGATTCAGCAATGTTCAAGGATTTTCCCTCTTGGCTTGGGACAGTACGGATTTCGATGCCTGCCATTTCCAGCCCAGCATCCTGAACCGGCTGATCGTATTCCATGGCAATCTGTTGCAGTAGGTCGCGAGCTTTCTGTTGGTTGAAAGCAACGACGGGCGCAAGTTTGTTTTGCGAGAATCTTCCAATTAGATGGTAGCTGAAAAAAGACCTGATACTGCCAGCTCGGCCGTACCGGTATGCTTTTCTAACGGAAGCACCTATATCCAACTGGATCCCAATCTGGTCGGAGGTCGCTTCGATAGGATTTCCATCATAGTAGAGGAGTAATTTTTTAGTGTAGTGTGGATTCAAGTCTGTAAAGAGTCTGATCGCTGCGTTTTCAATCGACAGGCCGGAAAGATCTGTATCCGCGACAAACACCCCGGGAAAAATTTTGTTTGAATAATAAATATTTGTTGCGGCTATTGTTATGAGCCAGATAATTAAAAAAAGAAAAAAACCAATGCTGACAAAGATCAATATTTGAGAGAGATACTGGTTGCGATGTGGGGATTTGTTCTCGTTCTGCACAGAAGGCATTATAGCATTGCTGGATAAATTGTCTTTCAGCCTTTTAACCCCATTGTTTCTTAAAAAAGAATTAAAAAAATAAAAAAGAAAGCTCTTACCGCAATGTACACTTTAAAATGTCACACTTGATTTTCGAGCGGTGGACGCATACCCAATGAAATATGTGGTCGCTCATAATGATAATACTGCAGCCAATCTTCAACCGACAAGGTCAATCGAGGTATTTCGGGAGCGGAATATTTAACCCATCCCAAACACTCTTTGCGTAGAGTACGGTTAAAACTCTCGATAAATGCTTGTTCATTCTTTTTATAAGGCCGGGCAAGGCGATGACGCAGGCAGAAATTCGGAAGCGTCTCCTGGAACTCTTTTTTGAATTCGCTGCCGCCATCAGTTTGAATGGTGTGAGAAAAACCACCAAAACGTCTGGGCATACAAGCATATAAAAACGCCTGCCCATCGGTTGCTTCCAGGGAAGGTCGCAGAAGCACATCACACTCTTTTGAATAGATATCAATGGCTGTGAAGGCAAAAACACCGCCAAAATCCACTGTATCCATCTGTATCACCTCGCGTGGGGCTTGAGCATGCGGTATAGGACCTCTTTTTTGATTCTTTTTCCACTTTGACCGCAATTGATACTTCTCAGACAATACTTTGTAGATCGTGGTAACACTTACTTGCATACCATACTCCTTTTCCAGGAAATATTGAATCTTTTGACCACAACAGTGATGATGCTTTTCCCGTATGGCCCAAATGCGGCGTTTCAAGATAGCGTCGATCTTTCGTTTTTTCCGTGATCCTTTCTTTGCTAGATGATAATGATTCAAGAAGGTTTGTAGATCTCCGTGTTCTCGTATTGCTTGTGACCAGCGGATAATGGTTCTACGCGATACTCCAAGATGTTTAGCTATATGGTTCTTGGATATCCCTTGTTCTAATAGTTCCCAGGCAATGGTTATTTTTGTCATCTGTCTCATCTCCATAGTTTCTCATGGAGTGTGACATTTTAAACTTTAATATTTCGAATCCTGTACAAACCGGGCTGAGTGTGATAGACTGTGCTGCGTTAAGTTAGCCAA
>CAYPPV010000033.1:0-11590 GCA_964412705.1 uncultured Pelolinea sp.
GAATGTCTCCATGGCGCTGGACTTACTGCCGCCCTGCATTGGAAAGCGCGTAGTTATCATTACCAATTCCGGCGGACCGGCTGCGCTGGCTTCTGACAGCCTGGCCGAGAACGGCCTACTTTTGGCAGAGGTTTCCGAAAAATCCAGGGAGTCCCTTCGGTATAAGCTGAACCCGGCCGCGCAGGTTGAAAACCCAGTGGACATGCTTGGGGGGGCGGATGAAGCTGAATATGCGCACGCGCTGGATGTTGCGCTGTCGGATGAAAGCGTGGATATGGCTGTTGCCATCCTGGTGCCCCAGGCATTGGTAAATCCGGTGCGTGTAGCCGAAACATTTATTGAGGCTGCAAAGGCTTCAGAAAAACCCCTGGTTGCTTGCCTGATGGGATCGACCAGCACACAGGAAGCCAGCTGCCGTCTGAGAAAAAACCGCATCCCAACGGTCGATTATCCCGAACAGATCGGTCCCATGCTGGGTGCGCTTGTCGAATTTTCCAACCACAAAGCTTTGGGTCATGCAACAGGCGTGGGAACAGCTGAATTACAACCTGACAGGCAGAAAGCGGCGGCATACCTCGAAAAATTGGGCGGCAGAACGATTTTGGGGGAGTACGAAACCAGGCCTCTGCTGGAGGCATACGACGTCCCGCTAGTGAAAGCTTTGTTTGCAGAGGATATGGAATCCGCATTTAAGGCAGCTGAGCAGGTTATTTATCCACTTGCGGTGAAAGTGGTATCGCCTGATGTTCTGCATAAATCGGACGCGGGCGGAATCGAGGTTGGGATATCAGGTGAAAGTGAGCTGAAAACCGCGATCCAAAAGATAGAAAAGAATATCGCTTCCCGGAACCCGGATGCCGAAATAGAGGGTTTCCTCGTTGAAAAGATGGTAAATATCGGTCAGGAAGTGATCATCGGCATGAAGTGCGACCCTACCTTCGGGCCAGTCATGATGTTCGGCCTGGGCGGCGTCTTTGTGGAGCTTTTCAAGGATGTCTCTTTTCGGATTGCACCGCTCACACAAGCTGATGCGGAGGATATGATGAGAGAAACGCGCGCTTTCCAGTTGCTCAATGGCTGGCGGGGAGGGCTTGTTTACGATACCGATGCGGTCATGGATGCACTCCTTCGCATGAGCGCACTCGCGGTTGATTTTCCCAGCATCCAGGAGATGGAGATCAACCCGCTGGCGGTATACAAAAAGGGGGAGGGCGTTCTCTGCCTGGACTGCCGTATGATCCTGGAGGTATAGGAGATTGAAATACGCTGACCGCCCGACCTATGTCTCTGACCTTGCAGGCGATATCTCCCGTGTTGATGAACGGGATATCGTCTTTGCCCGCCAGGACCTTTTCCGTTATTTCGGCGAAAGGTCACAAGCTTTTAAGAAATACTACCACAGGCACCCCGAAAACCTGAAATTTGACCAGAAGATGAACCGGAAGCCGCCCCTCGGTTCCTGCGACCCGGAATATGCTCCTCTGTTCCGCTCCCAATTTGAGATGATGGACAGCATAGGCACCGAGCGCATGGTGGATGGTGAACCGGCCAGGAAAAAAATAAGATTATCTCCTGATGCCGCATCCCGCATAATCAAGGCCGCAGCACAGCACTTTGGCGCGGATAAAGTGACCATCGGCCCACTACGGCAGGAGTGGACCTACAGCCATGTCGGCTGCACCATCGGGAACAGGGAGGGCTATGCTAAGTGGGGCACGCCCATCGACATGTCCCGCCACCAAAGCGCGGTATCCATGGGTTTCCGTATGGATCTGAGTCTGCTTGCTTCCGCTCCCCAATTTCCTACCCTGCTGGCGACGGCCAGCGCGTATGCAAAGAGCGCTTGGGCAGCGGTCCGGCTGGCGCAGGCCATCCGCATGATGGGCTGGTCCGCCCGCGCGCACCACTTCAGCAATTACCGCGTGCTCTGTGTGCCAGTGGCGGTGGACAGCGGCATGGGGGAGCTCTCCCGCGCGGGTTACCTGCTCACGAGGGAATTCGGCCTCGGCTTGCGCCTGTCCGCAGTGACTACCGACATACCCTTGGATTACGACCGCCCGGTGGATATCGCTGTACAGTCCTTCTGCGAACAGTGCCGCATATGCGCGGATGATTGCCCATCGGGCGCCATCCCGAAAGGGGACAAGATTCTCCACAACGGCGTAATGAAGTGGAAGCTGGATGAGCAGAAATGCTATGCCTACTGGCATGTGAACGGCACCGACTGCGGCATCTGCATGGCGGTATGCCCCTGGACCAAACCCCCCACCCCTTTCCACAGGTTCAATGCCTTACTGGCTTCTTATAAGGGGCCGCACCAGCGCTTCATGGCATGGGCGGAACGGGCGGTCTACGGGCGGCACAAACCGGCGCTACCGCCTGAATTTCTGGCCTGATCTTTCTCAGGAAATCCCTGACTGCTTGTAAGTGCCCAGGGACGTTCTGGTTGAGAAGGTTCGGGTCGAAGATGAATACCGGGATGATGCACTCCGCGCTCAAAATCGCATGGGCTAGTGCCTAGTTATCGTGCAGGCGAAAGTCACGCCGCGCCCCCCACAGGGCTGTTTTAATTGGATTTGCTTTTTAGGAATGGCTCAGAAGAATCCACCGATTCGGTCGGCGAAGATATAAACGACGAGCACGCACAGGATGAGGACGAACAGCATCAGGAAAGAAAGCAGGATATTCTTTTTTCCCATAGGTTTTCTTAATTTTATATGAATAATGATGTTTTAATTATAAACTGTATATCAGAGGGATATTGTAAGAATGAAATAAGGTTGGTACATTGTCCATAAATGTCTATAGTTTTGCTTGATATCTGAAAAAAGCGATCTCAGATGTGCGCCAGTCGATTAGTGGGATTATTTTAGTATACGGTGAGAGGATATTTTTCTTTTTAAGCATCATTAATAATTTGAAGGAGACAGAATTGCTAATCAGCACATACCGTATCGGATCGCGGCAGAAGGCTTTTGTTGCAACTTGGTATACTTTTTGTTTAAACAAATAAATATGCGTACTAATATTTCGAAGGTTGGGACGGACCACTTGAAAACCAGGTACACGGATCACATCTTCTGCCAGTTTCTGTGTTAAAACTCTTAGTAAGATTAGCTGATTTTGCCGTTTGTTTCTGTATTCATTGTGTTAATTTATTTTTTCATAAAAATTGTTAATATACATTTCTAACTGGAGAGAAGATGGATAACATGGAAAACAAAGAAAAAAACGAAAAACTTTCACTATGGACGAAAATCATTTACGGGACGGGCGATCTGGGATTCAGTATGAACAATTCCATCATCGCGGCATTCTTCCCGATTTTCATGATGGATGTGATCGGTTTGACGCCGGGTTTGGTGGCGATCATCTTGTTTGTGGGCCGCAGCTGGGACTATATCAACGACCCGATTATTGGCTTTCTTTCCGACCGCACCCGCACACGCTGGGGTCGCCGGCGGCCGTTCCTGCTCTTCGGTGCCCTTCCCTTCGCCCTTTCCTTTATCCTTCTCTGGCTCAGCCCCAATTTCAGCAAGACTGGATTGATCATTTATTATTCCCTAGGCTATATCGTTTATGAGGCGCTAGCCACAGCCGTTTACATGCCCTATTTTGCCCTCACTCCGGAGCTGACCGAAGATTATGATGAGCGCACGCAGCTGACCAGCTTCCGGATGCTCTTCAACATCATCGGCAGCTTAACCGCCTACATTTTTCCAATGATGGTGATTGGCTCGATGATTCCCGAAAACACCCATCGGGTGCTCCTGATGAGCGTGATTGCCGGCGCGATTGCCGGCACACCGCTGATTTTCGTATTCCTTGGAACCCGTGAAAAGAAAGAGCATATCCGGGAAGAGAAACCCAAACTCATCCCGTCTTTGAAAGCAGCTTTCAAGAATCGGCCCTTTGTCTTCGGAGCGGGCATCTACCTACTCACATGGATGACGATTCTCGTGGTCGAGACTAACTTGCTTATCTACATCAAGTATATCGTCCAGCGCGAAGGGCAGAGCAGCATCATCATGGCCAGCATTTTCATCACCGCCATCCTGGCCCTGCCGCTCTGGAACTGGGCAGCCAAACACTGGAGCAAGCGCCTTGCTTACATCATTGGCATCGCTTTCTGGGCGGTGGTGATGATGGTGTTGATTACGGTGAACGCCGAGACGCCCTTCTGGGTGATTCTGCTGCTTTGTATCATGGCGGGCATTGGCGTCAGCGCCGCCCAGGTACTGCCCTGGTCCATCATTCCCGATGCGATTGAGTGGGATGAGTGGAAAACGTATGAGCGGCATGAGGGCATGTTCTACAGCCTGATTACTCTGATGGGCAAAGTGGCCAATTCCATCGCTGTGCCGCTTTCGCTGATGATACTGCAGCTGACCGGATACCAGGCCGCCTCTGCAGTCCAGCCTGACAGCGCCCTGATGGGCATACGGCTGGTGATAGGCCCCATCCCAGCTCTGCTGCTGACCGGCGGGATACTTTTTGCTTTCTTTTACCCCCTCAGCCGGAAACAACATCACAAGATTGTCAAAGAACTGCGCTTGCGCCGTGAAGCGCGCAAGCAAAAAAAGACCGCTAAAGTGAAAATTCCTGGTGTCAAGGAACCCATCTGATCGCAGCCTTGTGACAGCGATTTCTCACACTCTGGTTTGGAGTACGGGTTTTGAAAATTAACAGCGTCTTCCTGTATATGGAAATATTTAGACTCTCGGTGGGGGATTGTGCGTCAATTTTTTTAAGCATCAGAAGAGGAGATAAAGAAGGTCCAAAGGAAATTAAATGATCTGCCTCGCAGGGCGTTGAACTTCTATAAACCCAACCAGGTATTTAATAAACTTGTTGCACTAAAATTTTGATACCAAGTTATAAAGAAAAGGAAATATCAAAAAATATTAAAATGACAAGAAAGAAAATAAAGTGTTAATCAACTCCCAAAATTTTCTTGTCTTCGTTAGAAAGGAATTTAAATAACTTGGAACCAGAAATAGGATCTACTGCTTCGCCGCCTTTTTTGCCATTCTTAAGCGTTCGAATGGTCACCTTGCTGCTGTCTACCCAAACATTCTTCTTGTCTTTGATTGAATAAAACTTAATTTGTGCCATTCTCCTGATCTCCTTTTCAATTTTTTTCTATGGAGGGAATAAAGATGGCGAAATGATTCCCCACAGTGGTGTAATAAAAATGATTAAACAAATTATACAGGATTTAAAAATACCACGCATATAAAAAACGGAAAAACGCAGGTCGTTAAAAAATCTGCGGACGATATTGCAATGCTTCAGCCAGATGGTTTTGGGAAATGTCTTCCGAACTAGCTAGATCAGCTATTGTACGAGCCAGCTTAAGAATACGGTGGTAAGCGCGGGCTGAAAGATGCAGCTGCTGCATCGCTGATTTCATCAGATTTTGGCAGTCAGGATTCAGCTTGCAAAAGATGCGTATCTCCTGGTTGCGCATATCCGCATTGCAATATATTTTCTGTTCTTTGTCTCCCTTCTCGATAAAACGTTGCCGCTGAATTTCCCTGGCCGCTTCTACCCGGCACCGGATAGACGCAGAGGGCTCACCAAACCGAGCATCACTTAATTTTTCATAATCCACGCGGGGAACCTGGATATGAATATCAATGCGGTCCAGGAGAGGTCCCGATATTCTTTTTTGATAAGTCGTGATGGAAGAGCTGGTACAGGTGCATGGTTTATGGGCATCACCATAGTATCCGCAAGGGCAGGGATTCATCGCTGCGACCATCTGAAAATTTGCCGGAAAGGTCAGAGATCCCCGCGCACGGCTGATTGTTACTTGTTTATCCTCCAGCGGCTGCCGAAGTACTTCAAGAACATGTTTGCCAAACTCGGGCAGTTCATCCAGGAATAAAACACCCCGGTGGGCGAGCGATATTTCACCCGGGTGTGGCCAGTTCCCGCCTCCGACCAATCCCGCGTGGGAAATGGTGTGGTGGGGCGCGCGGAAGGGCCTGGTTTGAATCAATGGGATATCTGTGGGCAGAAGGTCGGAAATAGAATAAATCCGAGTGACATCGAGCGCCTCTTCAATTGTCATGGTCGGCAGGATCGCTGGTAGGGCTCTAGCCAATAGGGTCTTTCCGGCCCCAGGCGGGCCGATCATAAGCACATTATGGCCACCGGCAGCCGCAACTTCCAATGCACGCTTGACGTGTTCCTGTCCTTTTACTTCCTTGAAATCCGTCAGTGCCCAGGCATCTCTTGCTTCTGCTTTTGTAGGCGGTTGAGGTTGAATATTGATCCTCTGTTTTAAATAGGCAGATAATTCTTCCAGTGAGGTAACAGGTATTACCTTGAGGCCAGGAATCAATGCCGCTTCTGCAGCATCCGATTTGGGTACAAAAATCCGTTTAAAGCCCTGTTCCCTCGCGATTGCGGCCATTGGCAAAATGCCCCTTACGTGTCGAACAGATGAATCCAATGATAGTTCACCCACAACCATGCTGTCTGCAAGCAAATCATCTGGAACCATTTCCATGCAGACCAGCACGCCTAGTGCGATGGGAAGATCGTATGAAGGCCCTTCTTTCCTGACGGAAGCGGGAGCCAGGTTCACCGTCAGCCGGGTGCGGGGGTATGGATATCCGGCGTTTTTTATTGCCGCCATAACACGCTGGCGCGATTCTTGGACGGCTGCATCCGGAAGCCCGACTATATCCATGCCAGGCAGACCCTGCGCTGTGTCGATTTCCACCTCCACCACAACGCCCTCCAGACCGATTACAGCACACGAGAAAATGCGCGCAAGCATGATTATTAGTTTATGGGAGGAATGTTTAAAAGTCAATCATTTGGTGCAAAAAGGGGCAATAAAGGTTACAAACAAATAACATCTATCAAAAAAAATTATCGGTATCAAGAAAATTTCAAGAAATTTGTTATAGTCATATATCCATGAATTCAGGAAAATTATCAATAAGGTTGATACGATGCAAAATATCATAAACCAATTAGAGTTTGCGCAATACGAATTTTGGAAAGGATTCAGGGGATTGCCGATGAAGAGGGGAAACGCAGGTTAATGGTTGTCAACATCTTCGCATGGATGGCGGAGTATATGGCCTAGCATAAGCAGCACTACTAGTTGAAGCGTGCCCAGGATAAGAAGAAGCTTTATCCAGAATTCGCGGATATGGCTTGGGCACACTGCTCGGCGTCTGGTTGAGGGTAGTTAAAAATTATTACACTCGGAAAGAATATCTCAAGAACATTAAAGCTGCGTTTGGAGCAACATCCGGTGGGATTGGAGAATTCGTGAGCTACACCGGATATAGTCTGTTTTCTGCACAGAAATCAGACTTTTCTTGGGTCTATTCTGCCTCGATTAAGTAAACTGTTGCGTGTGGTTTCACAGGTTTGCTAACCTTAATCGCAACCTCATCGCCTTTCTTGGCTGAATCTATTGCTTCATGCTCAATTTGCATGGAATTGATTTCCTGCACATGGTCCGTTCCGCTTCCAAGAAAGTGAACAGTATCCCCTATCTTCAATGAATCCGTTAGCCGAACGACCACAACGCTGATTTGATTATAGAAATGAGTCGTTTCACCAATTTTCTTACCTTCCATAGTTCCCTCTATCTTGTTGTCTCATTATAATTATATAAAATCTGTCAAGAATAGGTGATAAAAATATTTTCTCATAGAAGCCATTCAGGTAAAAAACATCAAACGAAAATTCAAAATTAACATTTTAACCACAGTGGGTCTGGGGCTGCTGATGGGGTGCCTGAGTCTGATTACCCAGAATGTGATGATGGTTAACAACACTGTTTATTTCCTTATACTTCTTTTTTATGGGGCAGACTTCGCCCTTGAGACATTCCAGGAATGGATGCGGCATATCTCCAGGCTGCTTCCGCTAACCCAAGGTATTGAATCGGCAAGAAAAATTATTGGCGGAGCAGACCTTTCTGATGTGATGGGCATACTTTATGTGGAAATTTTATTAGGCATGATATTTGTCCTGCTCGGATATTTTTTATTTCGTTTTTTTGAAATACGGGCAAAAAAAATGGGGACTCTGTAAATACTCTGAAAGGATTTCCATGGATAAAAAACCAGTTTATCTTGATTACAACGCAACGACACCGATTGATCCAACTGTAGCAGAAGCTATGTTTCCATATCTTCACGAAAAATTCGGAAATCCGTCAAGCGGTCATTTTTTTGGCGTGGAAGCAAGGAAAGGGCTCGAGAAAGCAAGGACCCAAGTTGCGCGAATGCTGTGTTGCAGGCCGGAAGAAATCATTTTCACTAGCGGGGGAACTGAATCAAACAACCTGGCTATTATGGGAATAGCAATGGCCAACAAATCAAAAGGGAAACATATTGTTACCTCTTCTATCGAACATCCTGCTGTCCTGGATGTTTGCCGGCATTTGGAAAAGCTTGATTTTGTAACGACCTATCTGGATGTGGACCAATATGGCAGGATCTCTCCTGATGATCTCGAAAGGGCGATCAGGCCTGAAACTGTACTGGTTACCATTATGCATGCAAATAATGAAGTGGGGACCATTCAGCCGATCCAACAGCTTGTAGAAATCACTCATAAGCATGGTGCTCTCTTTCACACAGATGCTGCACAGTCAATTGGCAAGATACCGGTTTTGATTCCAGAGCTTGGGGTGGACTTGCTCTCTGTAGCAGGCCACAAAATGTATGCGCCGAAAGGCGTTGGGGCACTCTATATTCGGTCGGAAACTAACCTCAAGAAAATGATGTATGGTGCAAACCAGGAGAGAGAACTGCGTCCGGGTACAGAAAATGTCCTGGAGATTGTTGGTCTGGGGAAAGCCTCTGAATTGATTTCCCAAAATATGGAAGAATATCATAAACATATGCGGGAAATGCGGGATGAGTTGGAAAGAAAAATTATCAAAATCATACCGAAAACGAGAATTAACGGCCATCTTGAACACCGGCTTCCAAATACGTCAAGCGTCTCGTTTCCCGGCATAGAAGCTGACCTGCTCATATCCAAACTGAAATCGGTTGCAGTATCGGCAGGCGCGGCCTGCCATACCGGAGATATTGATCTCTCCCATGTATTGAGAGCTATGAATATACCGCCCGAAATTGCCATGGGAACGATCCGTTTTTCAGTGGGGCGGCAGACAAAATTTGAGGAAATTGATAAAGCAGTCACAGACATTAGCAAGGTTATCAGTGAAATCCGCATGATTGCCTGAGATGTAAAAACATCATGACTAAACGCCAAATCTCCTTCATGTAGGTTTTCATTACGGCTGTGCTCTGGGGCTCTATGTTTGTTTTGTTTCAGTTGGGCCTGGAAGATATCGGACCTTTTACACTTGCTGGTATCCGATTCGCAGCAGGTTTGCTGATGTTGCCAATTTTTAAAAATATAAGGGTTTAAGCTGAGGATTGTTTAGGTAATTACTGGAAGCTGGCAATCCTCGCTTTCTTTTCCTTTTCGGTTGGAAACGGCTTCCTGGCATGAGGGCTGAAACGCCTTCAATCAATCACAATTGCTTTGCTAATAAACCTGATTGATTCGCTCATTCTATTTTTCAGTATCATCTGGCAGAAAAAAATACCAAAAGCAATCCAGTTGTTGGACGTGGCAGCAGACCTGGCAGGTATTGTTTTGTATTTTTCGCCCCAACCGATTCCCTTGAACAATCCGGGTATGCTTTTCATTTGGATTTCATCAATTGGTTTTTCTTCGTATTCTTTATGGAGACGAACACCGTCTCATAATTTTTTTGAAAAAACCCGCCGATTCAGTGTGAGGATTGTTAATCATTCATTTAATAACAGATCACGGTAGCTTCTAATATTCTCAACGGAAGCGGGATACTTCATATTTAGCTGTTTCAAAGAATCTGTAATTATCTCCAGAATCATTAAATCCCGGTACCAATTGCGGTTTGCAGGAATGACAAACCAGGGTGCCTGCCTTGTGCTGGTTTTTCTGATCGCATCCTGATATGCATCCAAATACTCGTCCCAGCGCTTCCTTTCATCCAGATCATTTGGATTGAATTTCCACTGCTTTTCTGGGACTTCAATGCGCTCGATAAATCGCTGCTTCTGCTCATTTTTACTGATATGAAGAAAAAATTTCAAAATAACGGTTCCTTCATCACTTAGGGTCTTTTCAAAATTCCTGATGTGTCCATATCTTTTTTTCCATACAGCGGGCGGAACCAGGTTATGCACGCGGACAACCAGCACATCCTCATAGTGAGAACGATTAAAAATGACCATCTCACCTTTTCCTGGCACATGTTGGTGAACACGCCATAAGTAATCGTGAGACAGTTCTTCTTCGGTCGGGATCCTGAAATTGGCTACTTTAACCCCTTGTGGATTGACCCCCTTAAAAATTGACCGGATTGTTCCGTCTTTCCCCCCACTGTCCATGGCTTGCAGGACAATCAGGATTTTATGCTTTTCCTCCGCCCACAACACCTGCTGGAGGTTAATTAATTGCTTCCTGAGATCTTTAATTCTCTCCTTTGCGGACTTCTTGCCTTGTGACCACAAACTTGTATCGTTAGGGTCAAATTTGGCGAGATTAAATTCTTTGCCCTGGATTACTTTATATTTCATTTTGGTTTCCCCTGTACTCATTGTCCACTGTGGATATAATTTTTTCCATAATTTCCCTGTTGTCTTTCAGTAAGCCGGATGCCGGGAGCCTTTTTACAAGCTCCGCCCAGTTCCTGTTTTCTTTGAATATTTTCCTGAAAAGCACCAGTGCATCATCTAATCTGCCCGAATTTACCATCGTCACCGCCTCCCAGAAAGGGATTTCATTTAAACCGGGTGCGAGTTCTGCTGCGATCGTATATCTCTTGTTTGCTTCTTCGTTTTTTTCCTGAGCCATGAGCTCATCCCCCTCGTTCATAAATTCATAAGCTTTGTGAATGTTATACAGACGCTCTAATTCAAGTATTGGTTGGGGATGGTCATCCACGCGAATATCTACAACCATCTTTTCCCATGGTTCATCTTTTCTGCTTCCGTCGGCAACGAGCATTGCCGCGCTCTGCATCCCGCCGGTATCTCCTCCCTCATTCTGCCCGGCCTTCAGCGCAGCCAGCATTCTTACTGCAAGCTCTCCCTCTGAATTTTCAAATGCCTCTGCCATCGCATGCCAGACCGTTGACTTAAGCATCATATTTGCCTGAACGGAATAACCATCTCCGACAAAGTGCCCTGCTTCAGCAATGCATTTGCTTCCGGTGTGCGCCGCAATCCGTCCTTCTGTGTCCAGAATGGCTACCTGACGGACAGGACTGTTTTCATCCACTTTTAGTAAAATATCAAGCGCTTCTGATGGTTTTTTCCCTTCTTTCAATAATTCCAGGCCCTTCGGCCCATAACTGACTTTTACCAAAGATTGCGTGGCTACCGCTCCCACCCCTGGTTCAACCCAGGGGCACATGGCGCCCACTGCAAACCAATGGGTCTGGACAGCAACGCCGATTTGCCCCGATTTCTTATCTCTTGCAACAATGGAAAAGGTATGCAGAAAAGCCATCTTTCTCTCCTTCAATTAATTATTCTTTTTCCATCGG
>CAYPPV010000034.1:0-11573 GCA_964412705.1 uncultured Pelolinea sp.
TGGCACTCACTCTAACATGATTGCGTTTTCCCGCTGTGTGATCCTTTTGTCATTTATCTCATCTACATAGTTTCTCATAGAGTGTGACATTTTAAACTCTAATATATCGATACCTTTGCGTATATCTTGAAATATGGTATAAGTTAAATGCCCTGCTGTGTTCGTGATGCGGCATTAAATGTTTTGAGCCAACACTTTAAAGAATGGGCTTTGCGCTTCCAAAAGTGACGCGATAGGCGCAAGCCAAGGCGGATCTCAGGAGGCAAAGCCCGACCTGCGTTAGCAGGTTCAAAACTGAGTCGCACACGGCATAGCGGGGAGTTTTGTTAAGCGATAAGTATGCGGTATCATATATAAGAAATTTTATAAATAAATCAGGAGGATGGGATGGAAAACTTACCGCTGTTGAAAATTCGCTCCGGTTCTCTCGCGGGTACCGAACAGGAAATTTCGACAGATGAATTCCTAATTGGCAGGGAAGAGAGTTGTGATTTGGTTTTAAGTGACACCGAAGTTTCCAGAAAACATGCCAGGATTTTTAAATTTAAAAACAAATTTTTTATTGAAGACCTGGATTCCACTAACGGAACTTTTTTAAATGGTCGCGATATAACCAAGCCACAGGCATTAAGTGATGGCGATCTGGTGACGATTGGAGAAAAAAATGTTTTTGAATATTCTTTCGAAGAACAGATTGCCGCAGGAACCGCTCACTCAGAAGGTAAAGAGCAGAAACCAATTCCCCTCCAAGAGGAAATAGTTTCGGAAGATGAATTAATTGAAGAAATTTCTCAATCCACTGAGATGCTGGATGAACAGGAGGAAAAGGGAAAAATATTTAAAAGAATGCCCACTTGGCTGGTGGTACTGGTGTTTGTGTTGATTTTCCTTGTTATATTTTGTCTAATCCCCTTTATCGTTATCGAAATAACAAACCAGTGGTGTAATCTTTTTTCCGGTTTCTTCAATGCCATCAATCCAGGAGTATGCCCTTGATAAGGATAATCTAAAAAGAGAGCCGGAAAACCACCGGCTCTTTTCATGAATGTATAATGGTGTGAAAGACAGGGACAGGAATGCTTCGAAAAAAAACACCTACTTCTCCAAAGTGGAGCACATCCACTAAGATAATCGTCAGTCTGCTAATGCTTGCAGGCGTCATTGCTCTTTTAATCCGTTTTTCCAATCTGCTTAATATGCTGGTGGTCGCTTTTATTTTTGCAGTTCTTTTTCACCCGCTTGCGGAATGGGTTCAAAATAAAACAAAAATCCCTTGGGGATGGTCTGTCAGCATTGTCTATTTGTTTGCTGTCTTATTAATTCTCGGGCTCCTGATGCTTGGCGGAATTGCATTGATTAATCAGATTGAGGGTTTAATCAAATTCTTCCAAAACCTAATATTTGACATCCCCGGTATTCTGGATGATTTAACAGCTACAGTCATCACCATCGGACCTTTTGAATTTGATTTCAGCTATATATATTGGGATGAGGTGGGAAATTGGCTGCTGACTACCCTCGAGCCTGTTTTATCCCGGACCGGCAATATCATAGGCGGCCTTGCCACAGGTACTTTTGGGACGCTGGGATCTTTTTTTCTCAGTCTGTTGATTTCGTATTTATTAATTACAGAAACGGAAGGAGTCAGGGAACGCATTCTTCAAATAAAAATCCCTGTATATCATGATGATTTTGTCCGGCTGGGGAAAAAGATAAATCGGATATGGAGCGAATTTCTCCGGGGCCAGGCGATTGTATTCCTGGGCCGTTTTGCCATGTATTTGGTTATTCTCGCTGTAATGCGTGTGCGCTTTGTTCTTGGCATGGCTCTTTTAGCTACTTTGGGAAATTTTGTCCCATATATTGGCGTAGCGATTGTATGGATACTCAATTTCTTTGTTGCTTTTTTTCAGGGAACCACCATTTTCGGCCTTGATCCGTTCCCTTACGCTTTGATGGTGATGGCCGTTGGATGGGTTCTTGATAATATTTATGACACATTTTTCACACCGCGCATTCTCGCGAATATGCTCAAACTGCACCCGGCAGCAGTCTTGGTCGCTGTTCTTGTCGGTCTCAACCTTTTTGGTATTCTTGGCATGTTTTTGGCTCCACCTCTGCTTGCTACCCTGAAGGTACTTTTTATTTATGCTGAAAGAAAAATTCTTGACGAGGACCCCTGGCCGGAAGAAGTATCTAAAGAGCACCAACAAAGGCAAACCTTCCTGATTCGAGCTGTGAATTCAATTGGCAGGCGAATACAAAATGCTTATCAAAAGGTCGTATCCAAGAAAGAAGAATCGGAGGAAAAAGATGAATGATGAACTTGAAACAAACATTACCACAGTGGTGGAATCAGACGATAAATTTGCTTATATAGCCGAGGAACCTGACGGTGAGTTGACTTATCACTTGCAGATCAACAATGTCACCGTGCATTTTTTTGCAGAGGAATGGCAGGATACGCTATCTTTTCTGGAACAAGTTGTGAGCGAATTCAAGAAACGCAAATAGGAAGAGAATGAAATGAATCTGGATGATACTCACCTTTTCGAGAATCTCGATACCAAAGGCATGATTAATGAAATAAGAAATATGCCTTTTCAGCTGGAACAGTCGTGGGAGCTTGGCCAGTCCAATCCGATACCGGAGAAAAAGAATTTCTCGCACATCATTATCGCTGGCATGGGAGGATCGGCAATAGGGGCAGATATCTTGAAATCCTTGGTTTACTCGGAATGTAAAGCCCCGATTTCTGTTGTCCGGGGATACAATCTGCCAGAATGGGCGAAAGGCAATGATATACTGGTCGTTTGCTCATCTCATTCGGGAAATACAGAAGAAACGTTGTCCATATTTGATCAGTCCCTAGAGAGGAAATGTGTGGCAATGGCGGTAACAACTGGTGGACAACTGAAAGAGAAATGTGATGAAACACAATCCATATGCTGGCTTTTCAACCACGAGGGACAGCCCCGTGCTGCTGTGGGTTATTCATTTGGATTGCTGTACTCTCTTTTTTCAAGGTTATCCCTGTTGGTAGATGCCCAATTGGCTCTAGAGGGGGCAATTTCCAAATTGAAGGAAATGATTACAAAATATGATGTGGATGTTCCGGTCAGCAGCAATTTGGCAAAAAGGCTGGCGGGGCAGGCTGTGAACCGGTTCCCGTTCATAATTGGTGCCGAACACCTTGAGCCGGTGTCGCGCCGCTGGAAAACACAGGTGAATGAACTGGCAAAAGCTTGGGCCCAGTTTGGGTTTATTCCGGAAGCGGATCACAACACCCTTGCCGGTGTGGAGAATCCAGATTTCAGGATCCCGGAAATTTATGCCATATTCCTAAATTCCGAGAAATATTACCCAAGAAACCAGAAGCGGATGAACCTGACTTTTACAGAATTCATGGTGGCCGGATTGTGTACTGATAAAATTATGGTCCAGGGTCGCAATCTGCTAGAAGAAATTTGGACGGCCATCCTGCTGGGTGATTTTTTCTCTTATTACCTGGCAATGGCATACAAAATGGATCCAACGCCAGTAGAGACGCTTGAAAATTTCAAACGCAATATGAAATAAACCAGGGAAACCTGTCCCAGAAATTTTTCCCATAGAACATACTTACTATATAATCCAGTTATGGCGAGAAAAATTCTGCATGTGGACCTGGATGCTTTTTTCTGCGCTGTTGAAGAAAAATTTAATCCGGCGCTAAAAAACCATGCTTTTGCAACAGGCAGCTCGCCTGAAGGGAGGGGTGTGGTTACTTCCTGTTCCTATGCGGCCAGGAAATATGGCATCCGGTCGGCTATGCCTATGGCACAGGCTCTGCGCCTGTGTCCGGATTTAATTACTGTAAGGGGGCATTTCAACTCCTATTCTGAACATTCTCAAATGGTGATGGATATTCTTTCAGGCCTTACCCCGCTAGTAGAACAGATCTCGATTGATGAAGCGTTTCTGGATGTTACAGACCTTCCGGAGGAATCATATCGCATAGCCGAAAATATTCAAGTGCAAATTTATTCGAAACTGGAACTTCCTTGCTCCATTGGTGGTGCTTCCAATAAACTCATTGCAAAAATTGCCACGAATACAGCAAAATCATCACACCGCAGTGATACATACCCGATGGCGATCAGGATAATTCCTTTTGGAAAAGAAAAAAGTTTTCTCGCTCCTTTGCAAGTTGGGGAAATGTGTGGGATTGGCCCAAAATCGGTCGCCCTGCTTGAAAAATCAGGAATTAAAACAATCGGAGATTTGCAGAACCTGCCAATTGAAATAATGGGAAAAATCTTTGGTAATTTTGCATCCGAAATGGCAAAAAGGGTTCAGGGGATGGATGATAGGCCTGTAGGCGATTATGGAGGAATCAAATCTGTTAGCAACGAGGTGACTTTCCGGCAGGATATCCAGGATGGGATTGAGCTATTAAGGGCTGTTCGATACCTCTCTGAAAAAGTAGCCCGGCGCCTGCGGAAAAAAGGCCTTTCCGGAAGGACGGTACGTCTAAAAATCAGGTGGAAAAATTTTGAGACACACATGCGCCAGACAACACTTGATCAACCGACGAATCAGGATTCAGTGATTATTTCATCGGCTGAAAAATTGTTGCATTCAATCTGGAAAGAAGGAAAGCCGGTCCGTTTGATTGGCGTAGGCGTATCCGGATTGGATGAGACCCATTATCAACTATCTTTATTAGATGATGCATATTTGACTGAGAAAAGGTTATTGGACGCTGTTGATTTTCTTAAGGAAAAATATGGTTCGGATATTGTCAAGAAGGGGATCAAACCGGATAATTTCAGGTCTTAGCTTTTCTTTAAACTCTCTAATTGAGAGCTTCTTTGTAAACCGAAATGATTTTGGGGGTTATCACATCCCATGAAAAAGTCTGTGCATATTCTACACTGTTCTTTTTCATTTGCTCGCGCAGCTCGTCCTGGCAAACCAATTGGGTAAGTTTTTCTTCAAGGGCTATGGGATCATTGTGAGGAATTGTGAAGCCGGTTATGCCGTTCTGCACAAGATGCTGCAGCCCGCCCACCTGGGTGGCTACCACTGGGGTGCCACAAGCCATTGCCTCCAGGGCTACCAAGCCAAATGATTCATAGTTGGATGGCATGATAACAATTTCCGCGGCAGAATAGTAATACTGAAGGGTATCCTGGTCTTTCTTGCCGAGAAATAGAATCATATCACCCACATCTAACTCCCGGCATAGCGCTTGCAGTCTCTGCATCTCATAATCCATATCCAATTTTGCGCTGTCAGGTTCCCCACCAATGATGTAAAGATAGTGTGGGCAGTTGGACATCACATCGGATTTTCTCATCTGGGCAATCGCATGGATAAGGGTATCAATGCCTTTGAGCGGTTCTATGCGTCCGACAAACAACAACATGTTCTCATCAACGGGAATACCAAGAAATTCCTTAGCTTCGTCTTTAGGGATGGGATAAAACCGGCTGGTATCCACGCCGGGAGGGACAACCCGTATTTTCTCTTCCGGTGTTTGGTACAGTTCAACCAGCTTTTCTTTTTCATTAATGGTTGAAGCTGTGATAAGGTCAGAAACTGAAATTACAAATTTTTCACCCTCAATACGTTCATTTGTTTCTCGCTCGGATTCTGTCCGGGAGGACGGATTTTTCAAAAGAGCCAGAGTATGAAACATCTGGACCATGGGAATTCTCCATTCCCTCTTAAGTTCTGCCCCGGTTATTCCTGACATCCAGTAATGGCTGTGAATGAGGTCATAATGGATTCCTTTCTTCAATGCGAATTTATAAATGTTTTCTGTGAACTGATCCAAATAATTTACCAATTCATTCTTGGGTCTGGGTGTTTCCGGACCTGAGGGGATGTGAACCACCCTGTTTCCGCAGCCTAAATCATGCAGCACATGGGGGACACATTCATCTTCTGAACGCGTGAAAACATCCGCATGGACCCTAAATCTGCCGAGATATTTTGTCAGATCCCGGACATACACATTCATACCGCCGGTGTGTTTGCCTCCAAGGGTGGCAAGCGGGCAGGTGTGATAAGAAAGGACAGCGATATTCATGATCAACCATCGATTATACTGAATAACTGATATAATCTGGCGCGTGCCACCGTAGCTCAGCCGGCAGAGCAGCCGCTTCGTAAGCGGCGGGTCAAGGGTTCGATTCCCTTCGGTGGCTTTCGCTGTAAAAAAGAGCAGTGAAATGAAGAAAAAGAATGCTTTATCCTTGTTTCTAATCCTGCTTTTTTTGGCTATAATCAGCCAAACTGGCTGTGTAAAATCGCTCTTTCCCACAACGATATCTGAATCTGAACCAGATTTGTTTCCCTATGCTTTGTGCGTGCCCCTCACTTCTGAAAGAGAATCCGCCATTGTTTCCAGGGTGATAGATGGTGATTCAATAGAGGTTGTCATGGAGGGCGAGAAATACCAGGTCCGTTATATCGGCATTGACGCCCCGGAATATGGTGAAGGTGGAGATGACCTGGCAGAATCATCGAGACGGTTCAATCAGGGATTGGTCGAGGGGAAACAGGTTGATTTGTTCCGCGATTTCACAGATAGAGACAGATACGGCCGGCTGCTTCGGTATATATTTGTTGATGGCTTGTTCGTAAATAGGGAAATGGTCAGACAGGGATTTGCTGAATCAAAACCCTACCCGCCTGATTTGGCCTGCCAGGTGGTAATAAGCGGAGATTTCTGAAGCGGAGAAAAAGCAAGAAGGGATATTTATTCCGCTAAATGATAGGAAAGCAACTCCATACTGCCGCCGATTCCCACCGGGAAATCAACTCCAAAGAAACGCACAGTTGCATTTTCGATATCCTGTTTGATCAATCCGATATTTGGCGCGAAATAAAGAATGGAATCAATCTTAAGGGTAGTGGATAAATTCATAGATGTCCCTTCAATTTCAGCCTGCATTGACTCGATATCGATTGAAACAGATCGTTCTATACTAACCACATCATTAAAAGACCCGGCTATAGTATTAACTGAATCACCCGTACTGACGACCTTCCAATCCATGGTTACAGAACTTGAGTTGAGTTCGGCCGTCATTTTCTCGCCTTCCATTTCAGCATGAATCACACCTGATGCTGAATATTCTGTCCGCCAGGAATTCTCCCAGTTCTGCTGGTCGAAATCGCTTTTAGAGGGCATGAAAATTCCTGCAACATATTCAAGATTAAGGTTTCCCTCTACGTCAGCAAGCAGCATGTTCAACTCCGTAAATGGAAAATTGATGATGGACCCATCGCTGCACAGCACCTCACTTTTGGTTACAACCCCCGTATCGTAATCCAATATTCCAATCTCTGCCATCGAATCAGTTGTTTTGGAAACCGAAATGGCGAATTTTGACATGTTCAAATCTTCTGATTGTCCTGAGTAGTCCAATTGATAAACCCACTGGTTATCCCGAATCAGGGGATAAAGAACGTTTTTACAGGGTTGGTCGAAACTTGTTTCCATTGTCTGTGTCGGCTCTTCGGGTAAATCCCCGTTCGTTTTCCGGGGTATTTCTGGCTGAGAGGGTTTGCAGGCAGAAATGGAAATGATTAGGATGATTAAGAGTATTGTCATAAATTTTTTCATCGATTTTTCCTTAAATAAATTTATCCGCCCCCTACCGGTGTAAGAAACGCGATATTTGCATCGGGCACAACAGAATCTTCTTCCAACATAATTCTCTGATTCATCAGAATCATAATATTGTCCAGGTGCGTCTGAAGCTGTGGAAATTTTTCTTCGAGTATCGTTTTTACTTCAGATATAGTGGTTGACTCTTCTACATCCAGTTCAATATAACTTGCTCCAGCTTTCTCTTTTAGATGGTAGTACAGATTTACGTTGATTTTCATAGGTTTTTAACCATGATAATTTTATCAATCATAACCATTTTGTAAAACCCTCAAGTATAATTTTCGATATGGATGAGATGTTTCAACCCCTGGTCATCGGCATTGCCGGAGGCACTGGTTCTGGAAAGACAACCGTTGCCAATGTCATCCTGAACAGGGTCGGGGGTGAAAATATCGCATATCTTCCCCATGATGCTTACTATATTGATCTGAAAGATTTACCGGAGGATCTGAAGAAGATACAGAATTTTGACCATCCGGATTCGTTGGAAACGGATTTGATGATTCACCACATTCAGCAATTGAAGCAGGGAATACCGGTTGATATTCCGGTCTATGATTTCAGCACGCATTCCAGAACAGAAAACACAAAACATATTGATCCGCAGCCGGTGATCATTGTAGAGGGTATCCTGTTATTTGTCGACCAGATGCTGAGAAATATGTTTGATGTAAAAATCTTCGTTGATACCGATGCGGATATCCGTTTTATCCGCCGCCTTCAGCGAGATATCACGGAACGCGGAAGGACTACTGAATCGGTTATCCAGCGTTACATTTCAACAGTAAGGCCCATGCACCTTGAGTTCGTGGAACCATCCAAAAGATATGCCAATGTGATTATCCCGGAAGGGGGGTTGAATGAAGTCGCTATGGACATGGTTACGGCACGGATTGAAGCACTGCTTCCGAAAAAGCATTGAATAAATAAATAAGGCATGAAGAGAAAAAAAAATTTTTTCGTTTGGATCCTTGTTCTGGTATTCCTTATTCTTATTTCTATCCTGCTCTTTCGCTACCGTAATGAGATCCAGCGTTTGTCCAGCTTGGGATATATAGGCATTTTTTTGCTTTCCATTCTCGCGAATGCGACAATCGTTATCCCTCTGCCAGGGGTTATTCTTACCTCCGCTATGGGGGCAATTTTTTCCCCATTTTGGGTTGCTCTTTCGGCTGGAGCAGGCGCAGCCATTGGGGAGCTGACTGGCTATCTGGCGGGATTCAGTGGCCAGGTAGTGATCGCGCATAAGGACTGGTATCTTCGGTTTAACAGCTGGATGCGAAAATATGGATTCGCGGCAGTGTTTTTATTGGCTCTTGTTCCCAATCCATTATTCGACCTCGCGGGAATTGCGGCTGGCGTGATGGGGATGAAAATTTGGAAATTCCTCGTATGGAGCTTTTTCGGAAAATTTCTAAAAATGCTTTTGTTTGCCTATTCCGGGGAATCGCTTTTTGTTTACTTCTCGGGATTGCGCTGATAATTAATCGTCAAGATTTTTTAGCACCTAACGATAAGAAAAGGGAGGAAGTTCAATTTCGATTTTTCCCTATTTGTTCATTTGCTCTTTTTTGATTGATCGAAGGTGCTGGATTAATCATAAAAAATAGAGGGATTCGTTCTCCAATGAAGTTTTCGTTTAATATATATGGAAATATATGGATTAGAAAAAGGAAAAACAAGGAAGGTATACAAGCATTTGCCGAATGATGTTGGGCTTTAAGGGTTTTTTTTATTTCTTTTTTCCCAAAAGCCCAGCTCCAACAGCCAGTTCGCGCATTTCACTGGTGATCTTCTTGCGGCGTTCTTCCTGTACCTGGATCTGCAGTTCCTCCACAAGGTCGTCCGCGTTTTCGACCGCATTTTCCATAATCTGAAACCTTGTGGAATATTCGGATGCGGCCGCGGAAAGAAAGCTGTTCATCATGCGGATAACAAGCAGTTCCTGCTCCATATACTTTCTTAGTTCATCGGGGTCGGTATCAAAAATATACTCCTGTTGACTGGTGGGATGGTCTTCACCTGGCTCGGGTGTTTGAATAGGAAAAAGCGTCTCAAATATCGTTTCATATCGCCCAGCCCCCGTGTATTTATTGTAGAGAAGGGATATCTCGTGTTCCTCTGGTGAAAAACCTTCCAATTTGAACAATTTTACAATTGTATCCCTCTCAACTTGTTCAATATTAAATAGAACCGGCAACGGATAGAATTGGATATCAGACTTTTCTAGGATTTGTTTGATCTTTTTACCATACACGTACAATTGATAATTTTCAGGGGATCTTGCAGAAAGTTCTTCCTGGAGCCTTCTTATCAGCCGCTGGTTGAAATTTCCACAGAATCCCCTCTGGCTCCCAATGAGAAAGTACCACTCAGTGCTGTCAGTCTTACTTTTCTTTTCCATCCCAACTGCCCGGTATGAAGATAGGATTATTTGATATATTCCAGCTAACTTTTCCTGGTAGTTTTTTAAATACTGGATCCGGTTAAGGCTGTTGCGCCATTTTGCCAGAGAAATGGTCCGGAGGGCTTCTACCAGGGGCTGAATGGAGCGGATATTTTCCAGCCGCTGGTACATATTTCTAGTACTTTCAGCCATTAATAATTCTCAATCATGATCAAATCCCAGATGAAAACGATAGCGCCTCCCAGTTTGCTGATATTCGACTCTGCAAGCAGCTCCTGTTTAGCGAGTTCTTCCTCATTCAGTTCCACATCCACCTTACAGTTTTTCTCGATGATCTCGCAAACAGATTCGACGTCCTCTTCCTTCACGGCAATGAAGAGTGTGTATTGTGATTGGCGCAGCATCCCGCCCTTGGTTTCCATAAAGGTCGCTGTATGCCCGCCATTGATCAATGCGTCCAGCACCATTTCCGCTTCATCTCTTGGAATGACTGCCATAACCATTTTATTCATGGGCTTCTCCTGACATCCACTCTTCATTGAATTGATAGAGATACTGATTCAGTTCTTCTTTCCGCTCTTCTTCCAATGATTGGTCGCGGTTGATATCCCTCATTATTGATGCGTGATTTTCCTGGAACCAATCAATCATCTTGTTCTCATAATTCCGGATCTTTTCCATGGAAATATTGTCGAGAAATCCCTGCACAGCGGCGTTAAGCACAACCACCTGCTGGGCCAGGGACATGGGTTTGTTTGGCGGCTGATTTAATGTTTCTCTCAGCCGCTCCCCCCGCTTGATTTGCTGGCGGGTGGATTCATCAACTTCCGTACCAAACCGTGTGAATCTTTCAACCTCTTCATACTGACTCAAGTCCAACTTGAGTTCATTGGATACGCTCTGCATGATTTCTGATTGAGCCTTTCCGCCAACTCTTGAAACCGACATCCCGATATCCACAGCCGGTTTGTCTCCCCGGTTAAATTTCTCCCTACTAAGAACAATCTGGCCGTCGCAGATGGATATCAAATTAGTTGGAATATAAGCGGAGATATTGCCCTGTTGCATCGTTATGATTGGGAGAGCAGTAAGCGACCCACCTCCATTTTCCTCGTTCAATTTGCATGCCCTTTCCAGGAGGCGGGCATGCAGGTAGAAAATATCCCCTGGATATGCCTCGCGCCCCGGAGGCCTGCGCAGTAAAAGGCTGAGTTCGCGGTAGGAATCCGCATGTTTGCTCAGATCGTCATAAACTATCAAAACATCCTGTCCCTGAAGCAGAAAAAATTCCGCAACGGTGCAACCTGCGAAAGGCGCCAGATAACGCATGGCGGGAGGATCATCCGGGCTTGCGGAAATGACTGCAGTATATTCCATGGCGCCCCAGTTTCTCAGGGTTTCAATGGTGGATACAAGAGAGGTTTTTTTCTGTCCAATCGATACATATATGCAGGTTACATTGGCACGGCTCTGATTTAATATTGCATCAACTGTAGCTTT
>CAYPPV010000035.1:0-11234 GCA_964412705.1 uncultured Pelolinea sp.
GCCGGTTGAGCATAATCGATCCGCCGTCAATAACCAGGGCGGAGAACGCGACCAATACGAGAAATGCCACTACCATTGTCGGTATAGACTGGGCTCTTTCGAATTTGTCAAATCTTTTTTTAATATTCATCGTTCACTTTAGAATCACTTGGAACCCGGTGCGACCTGCATTTTAGATTGAACTATGAGTTCAATCTCTCCATTTGAACCAAAAAGCAAATTTAGTCCTGGCGTGATCGGAGTAAATGTATATGTTGCCTGGATAGATACCTTTGTATAATCGTCATCTATAATTTCAGGGGATACAACAATATCCTCTCTCGTTAATGGATCCGATGTGGTTGTTAAACCGAATGCGTATTCCATTACCTTATCCTGCAGGGAATTATTGGTTGGGTTGTTATAGGCAGCGTCGAGTTCATCTTTATGTACAATCGCATAGCGTGTAGCTTCACGCACAGCGTTCGTAAGGGAAGAATAATAGAAAACAGCCCTTCCAAGATCAAGAAAACCGGTAATCAGGAAGAATAAGACAGGAAAAATAATTGCATATTCGACGATAGACTGCCCGGAAAAATGCCTTTTATTCTTCATTGGACCACCATTTTCACCGTACTGGATAATTGGACAGGCCCACCCAAAAGCCCAAAGAATTGCAGAACATCATCAAAAATAAGATTCACTGTTTTTGTGACCGTTACTTCCACCGGCATGCCTCGCGTGCAGCAGCCTGAATAAGTCACATCTCCCGAAGTAATCTCAACGGTGGAGCTGTTTGCTTCATCATAAATGGCTGCGAATGTATCCACATATCCGTTATTGGCGTCTTCCGGGTAATAAGAAAGGTAATTGGCGCCCTCACGCGCAGCATTAGTTAAAACCATCTTGATGTAAAACATACGCCCGAAATCCATCACCCCCAATATGAGCAGGAGGAGAAGAGGCAATACCAGTGCGAATTCCACCAACGCCTGGGATGGTAAATTTCTTCCCTTTATTCGATAGCACCTTTTTCTAGCTGGTATGGCGCTCATACACTCTTTTTCCCCCTGTTGTGATGGAAGTTATTTTTCTGGGGTGTTAATAAATCGAACTTTGATAATTTTTTAACACCGCCTTTTAGACATTACAACTCCATGAATAACAGGGGAATAACTTTTCTCCTCTATTTATGAATATAATTTAATTATTCAAACAATTTGATCATATTATCATTAATCTTTTAATCGGGCGGAAAGTCAAAGTAACGGGCTGTGACGCGGTTTGCATATTCAAGTCCACGAGTGCAATTGTCACCATTGACATTGGCGGAAATATCTGACCAGTTCATGGGACCTTCCGTAACATCAAACGTGTTAACGACTGTATCAAAAACGCATGTTGGCCCCGAAGTATAATCCATCATCGTAAGCTTCCAGATGGTGGCATAGTCGACCACCAGGCTGGAATACCAGCCGGTTGCATTGAAAATAAGCTGGGCTGTCTGGTAGCAGTGCGCCAACAGCACCTCCGCCAAGTAGTCCACACTGCGAGTAGCGGATTCAATATCAATGCCGTATTGGCATGTTTCGCAGGTGTTGACCATTGAAGCCAGGATCTGAAAAGCGATGTCTGAATCCGGTGCACAGGCTCCTGGCGGCAAATTCATGCAGGCTTTTGTGTAAAGGTCCCGGTTCCATTCCAGCGCATTCTGCATTCCATAGATGGTCATCCTGCCGAAACCATATTCCTCTAAATACGCTTCTTCAAATGTGGTGAGTGATGGCCAGAACTGGCTCTCTATCTGTATCATTTGCTTGAGCAGCACCGGCGGCACGCCCACGTCTTTCCAGGCCTGCAGGATCGGTTCGTTGAACATATTCTGGATAACGATTACCGCCGGCATCGCTGTAGCCATTCCACAGGCATTGGCGTAGCCATTCTGCATTAAGCCGCCAGAAGGGCACATGCTTCCATCCACCACATTCGCTTTGATCAGCTCCCCAGCCAGGAAATAGTATTCCTCTTCAGTATACAGCTCGCTTGCGGTTTCCGGCACATACAGCCAGTGCAGTTCATCAATAGGGATATTCACACGGTTGAGACAGGGATGCACAGTCTGGGCCGACACAGTTCGTGTCTGGGAAGAAGGAAAAATAATCCCCCCCCCTAAAAGGAAGATTCCCGTCGCGAATATCATCACGATACTCTTTATCAGGACCCTGTAATTTTTCATCCGCATTGAAACGCAAGCCTGCCCATTCATAGGCAGGCTTGCGTTCTTGTTATGTATTAACCATTATTATTTTCCGGCATTTACATATTATACGCCTAACCTTCAAAAATAATATCGGTTAAATTTCTGCCCTGCGTTCAAAGACCCTGCGACTACGTCAGTGCGTCTCTGATTTGTGTAAAGATAGTGTTTAACTGACCGCCAACGAGTCCAAGTATTACGATGACCGCGATTGAAATCAGGGCTACGATCAATGCATATTCAATCAGGGTTTGCCCTTCTTCCTCCTGCACACCTGCTCTACGAAGAAGCTCTTTTGCTTTCAAGATCATTTCTTTCAACATTATCCTTCTCCTTTCTATAGATTTCATTTTATATCGTTTGTAAAAAATAGTCAACATTATATTTTTATACTTTTTTACCTCCTTTCCCCGATAAAGCAAAAGCGGACCTGGATCTTTACCAAATCCGCCGCGATTCTTTCTTACAGTTGCATCGATGTTGCTGTGATGCTTATTTCAGTATGGTCTGCTTAAAAACCAATCAGACCTTCGGCGGCTTGGCGATCTATGCTGACTCTTCAGCCGTAGACCCATAGCTTTGCGCCCCTGCCTTTCAGCAAGTTTGCCTTTATCGAGTCCTACTTTAAAATAGTATATATATTTTTTAGAGGTTTGTCAAGTAGCATATTTGACTTTTAAAAATTCCATTCCCCCATATCTGGGGGAATATTTCCATATAAATCACTTCTTCTCTCATCCTGTTTGGTTTGCGAATATCCAACATCGTCTTGATTATACCAAATCACAAAGAAATCCCTGATCGTTCTTCTTTAAAAGTGCTTTCCGAAAAATGACCATCACCACAGACCAAATCAAGCATTGGTCCTTTTATGGCAAAATTCCTGTGATTAATAAATTATTCTTTTTGATTTTTTTCTGCTTGAGAATGATAAACTTTATGGTTAGAGGATTAATCTTTAATAAATTCAGAAAAGAAGCTGTTTTAGAATATCATTAGCCCTTATGAACACATTATTTGCTTTGTATTTTTTTGTTGAAAAAATTATTTTAGAACCGCTTCTTCCTTTTAAAGGAATAACTTTTTTTTCAGGAATCTCTGCTGTGATAGCTGGCGGGGCAGCCGGCATCCTAATAAATTATTTTTCCGATGTCCTTCCTGTTTCCCGGCGAATCACCCGCCCTGTATGCGGCGTTTGCGGCCAACCCTATTCAATAAAAGACTATTTAGTTCAATTCAAATGTTCCAATTGCGGCAATACTCATTCAAAGAGATCTGTCCTGGTAATTGCTGTCTCGATAGGCTGCTGTATTTTGCTTTTATTTTTCCCTTTTTCAACGCTTGGATTCTGGGCAACCCTTCCAATCCTGGTTTTCCTGGGGATGATTGTAGTGATTGACATCGAACACCGAATCGTCGTATTTCAGACAAATATTATCGGGTTTGTTTTGTTCTTTACTTACGGCATACTCATGAACAATTTATCAGAGACGCTTTTGGGCGCTTTGGGCGGGTTTGCAATCATGCTCACATTTTATTTGCTCGGCAAGGCATTTACAAAATTAGCCGGGAAAATTAGAAACCGGGAAATTAACGAGGTCGCTTTTGGGTTTGGCGATGTTTGTCTCGGCACAATATTAGGATTGTTGGCTGGCTGGCCAGTAATTGTCGGAGCTATTATCATTGCCATTTTTGCCTTCAGCGCATATTCGATAGTCTTATTAGCCATACTGATTATCTCAAAGAGATATCGCTCCTTTTCCAATGCTCAACCCTTTACGCTTTTTTTGATCCTTGGGATGATTGCAATTTTTTATCTCTAGAAGTATGAAACAATCACTTATTGCAATTTCTCATTCACTCAGAGAACCTTGTGGATAGAAGTTCAGTAATGTTTATTACTGCGTTTATCATCTTGGTCTTGTCATAAAAACCGTACCTCTTTTTGGACTCCGTTTCATTTATGCAATGCCTTGCACATGTATTTACATTCATGCTAATATATAAATGTACGGCACATGAATAGATAGGGTAAGTAATTGAGAGCAACTGTAAAAGCCGATGACACAAAAGAATGATATTAATTTCCGCAACCTCTTGGATGAAGTCAGCGATGGCATATATATTTGCGATCTTTATGGCAAATTCATATATGTCAATCATGCCCTAACCTGGATGCTGGGTTTTGAGGATCCTGAAGACATCATTGGAAAAAGTTTCTCAGATTTTTTGCCGAGTGATAAAGCCAACATTTTAATAAGTCAGTTCCAGAAATTGGAATTTACCAAAAAGGATTCGGATTTATTTACATCGGAGGTAATCAGGCGGGATAGCTTAAAAATGTATATAGAGATCAATCCCTCGATCTTTGTCAAAGATGGCGATCTGGTGGGGAACCAGGGCGTGGTGCGCAATATAACCAAACGCAAGCAAGAAGAACAAAGAATGCAGTATCTAAGTACGCATGATACCCTTACAGGGTTATATAACCGCACTTTCTTTGAAGCGGAAATGAAGCGGCTGGAGAGGGGCAGGCAGTTCCCGATCAGCATCGTAGTAGTAAACGTGCGGGGGATGAAGCGAGATTCTGATTCTGAAAAAAACGGGATGGAGCGTAAACAGCTTAAACGTGTTGCGCACGTTATATTCAATGCTTTCAGGGGTGATGACATTGTTTCCTGTATCAGGGAGGATGAATTTGCCGTTTTACTTCCAAGCGTAGATGAAAACACACTTGATGAAATTGTCAAAAGGGTTGAGGATAATTTATCAGCCTATAACTATCATGAACATGAATCACATTTAGAATTCTACATTGGAGCGGGCACGACGAAAGAAGGTGCTGATTTGAATTCTGTCTTAAAGCAAGCAGAATCGATTGTGTTCTTGAGTAAGAAAAAGAATAAGATAATATAATATCCACCGAATTTATAGAAGATCGATGTTTGCTTTCTTCTTGTAATAAAGATAACGGTTGGAAATATTAAGTTAGTCGCGAATCGATTTACTGCCTGGAAAGATACCGATAAAAAATGGAATCCGAAGTGGGCCCTATCTTGGTTCCCAAACATTCTGGGTTGAAAACTGACATGGTATAAAATTCATCGGCAACCAGCTCGCCGGGATGGTCCAGTTCCGGCCTGCTGGGAAATGGGGGCAAATTCGAATTTGGCGCATACAATGATTGGGTCGCCAGAGAACTTTCCCGGCTTTCAAGATAGTAAAGGGATGTGCGGTAAATTGAACGATTAATCTCATATATGGGGGTTAACGAACCCATTATCAGCAGCATAATCACAAAAACCCGGCGCCTGCCTTTTACCAAACGCAAATATTCACCGCACCATACCATTAACATTAAAAGCATCGGAATGGTGGCCCTTTTCGCGATGTCATATCTTTCAGATAACCTTATCAGTGGGGAGATAAGCAGAAACATACTAACCAGATAAAAGAACGCATTTCTCTTGTTTTGATTAAAAAGCGCCAACCATAAAATAAACCATTCAAATAGTGTAAAGAGGATATATGAGTAAATATCTCCTAGATTAAAAACGCTTATTTGGCGGGGCACATCTCCTGAAGAAGAGTAATAATAAATCAATGAAATAATAAGTATCAATCCTCCGCCAACCACATTTTCTATTGTGATAATTTCCCGAATTTCACCAAATACAATTTTGGATAGATTTCGCAATCCTCCATTTCTTAATTGATCAAATAATAAAATCTCACGGTTTCTACTTGTAAGGGCGATCATCAAAATAATAAAAGAGAAGCCAATCGCAGGAATTGGAGCCAAGAATACGCACAGGGCAAATAAAAAGAATATGGATTTTTTTGAGGTTAGATTTATCGTCATTAATAAAGCAATCCATGCGGGAATCGCCTGGTTGAAAACCCAAAAAAGCTGAGTGGTAAACGATGAAAATTGAAGCCGCGGTGCCCACCATTCCAAATGTTGAATCGGGGGCCAAATATTTGGATATATATCGGAATGAAGCACTCTTTTTACAAGTACGCCCGCAAAATCCATCCCGCTGAAAAAGATGAATAAAAGAGCTGATTGGGTAAAGCTCAACCTGGTTTTTTTCATTAAAAGAGTGGCGGTAATATGAACCCCCATAAATGTCCAGATAAACAAGGCAACATTCGCCATTTTCCATCCAAGCAATTTGCCAATTAGTGCGCTTGGCAGCCAGTATCCGATGTAATATGTGAATCCATAGCTGGAATTGGCATCTCGACCGGGATAGGCATATATTACCGGCCAATTCATTGTCACCAAATCTCTAAACAGGGCATTGCGCCCATGGAAATCTGGATTTTGAAACGCAAAACCTCCTATGCCAGATAATAAGACCCATAAAAACAAGAGGCTGGAACCTATCAGGAAATCTTTTTTTGAAATGAAAGAGAAATTTGAGTCTATATTGGAATTCTTCCAGTATTTTACAGCCGCCCATGTCAATAAAAGCACTAAGGGAAGTGAATAAACAAGTCTTATAAACCCCAATGAAAAAATAAGGAACGGTAATAATAAATACAGAAATCCAATTCGAATCGGGGAGAGAAAATCTGGAATCTCCGCCGGTTAAGCAGTGTTTTTTTCATGTATCACTTCGTAAAATCAAATGAGCTCCACATACAAATTCTCTTCCCTTTCACAACTGCGCTAGACATGCGTAAATCCTGATGCCGCAAAAATTAGAAGACAAAAATGATTCTGCAATGTATTCCTTATGAAGGTGAATAATCAATTACTTTTCTCAAATCCAGGATCAGCACAAGCTCATTTTCAAAAACTTTTTCTACCCCGGGATAAAGCAGAGCGTCCTCCCAGTGAAGCGCAGGTTCTAAAAGCCAGTTACTGATTGTTGTCTGTTTCCCCTTTGGCAAAACCAAAAAATCAGTTTGAATATCATTCATATTCATCCAGGAAACCAAAGCTTCCATTCCCTTTGAATATTCAACCTGCAAATGGTTATATTGGGAAATCCTGTCGGAAAAACCAGGAAGCCATTCGTATCCCTGTACCAACGAAACGCTGTGTCTGCCACTCAACGCGGCCATCCATTCAGAATAGTTGTCCTGAATCCAGTTTTTTTGAGTAATGACCAGGATTTTTGAATCAGCTGGTGTGTTTTTTTCGATCCATTCAATACTCTGCAACTGCTGCTCTTGAAGCGGTATGGCTAAGCTGACAACCGATGTCATGCTGCCAATAAGCGAGTAGACATATAATCCCACAACGATTGATAATATTTTCTGAGGAGCCGCTATTTTTGGAAAATGAGATTTCAAGAAATCAAATACAGTAATCATCCCGGCGCCAGCCAAAAGAGCAAGCGGAATAACCGCTCTTTGTCCTGCTGTACGTCCCTGAAATATGAATACAAGCGGCAGCCAGAGTACAACAAACCACTTCTTTTCTTCTACTAATCTGAATATGCCAATAATGGAAAGAAGCGTAAACACCGGAAAAAAAACTTCTCCGGACCATTCAAACAGGAAAAGTCTGAAAACATCATCCCATCTTGAAAAGCCGCTGTCTGCGAGCGGTAGCACTATCCTTGTCCCATGCCGGTAAAAAACCGTCAGCAGCCAGGGGAGCGTGATGACCGCGGTACCAATAAAAACAAGAAATGCACGAAACCATACCTGCTTCTCTTTAGCAAATATTCTGATAATAAAAAAGATACCGATTGAATAGAATAAGTACCAAGCCCATTCCGGATGGGATAAAACAGTAAAACCGCAAAACATGGATGCCAACATTGCGGCAATCCATCCCCCGGATTTAAAAAACCGGATAACGAATATCAGAGCCAGGATACTGAAAAATGCGCCAAAAGAACGTGTCACTCCCCCACCGAGAATCAGCCATTTATAAGACATGGGAAGAAGAGAAAATATGGATGCGGCAGCCATCCCTTTCCATTTGTCTTCAATAATTTCAACGGCGAGGAAATAAATTGCGGGAATAGACAGCGTAGTTATAATAAGCGGGATGATTCGAAAAAGCTGAAGAAGAGTCAAACCGGATATATTTTTGATGATTCCAACAAAATAAAGCCCGAGTGGTGGATATATAAATGGGATATTGGCATGGTTATAAGAAGAATAGTCAGGAAGCACAAATTGATTTGATAACAAATCCCGGATCATGGCATAAAAGAATCCCCCGTCATGGAGAGGAAAATCGTTTCCAATAAAAAAAGACAACCTGATTGCAAAACCAAGGAAAGTAATAATCAATAGAAGTACTGGGAAAGTATGTTTCTTAATCATTGCTCTTCACAATTTCCTGTTCATAATTTTGATTTTTACAGCAAGCTTCTTGAGAAATGTTTATGAATCTCTGCAACGCGAATTTCATTTACCATCATATAATTTTCCTGGCTAATAAATTTCGTTATCTATTTTGGACACATATCAATCCCAAACCGAGACTATCATATCCCTTCAGCAATTTGTAAACCACGCGGTTTTTACTACCAGAATCTTTTAATTGAACAAGATATTCCTGTTCGGCTACAATATGTATTCTGTTAATATCTGGAAAATCTTCCTGAATGGATTCCATAATCATAGCGGGGCTTGTATATTGAAGCAGGTTTTCACTTAGAAGAATATTTTTTTCATTGCGATCAGGCAGCCATTCCAATCCAAAAGGATTATTGATCACTGTCCTTTTCAATAATGCGGGAGACCACTCAATTAAACCCCAATTCCCTATTACAGCAACATATTGATCGGCGGGAATCAGGTTGGATTCATTGATTTTTTCCAAGTCATCAATTTGAACTGCTGAAATATCATAGGTATCATCATTAATCAAAAATAGCAGGTTGGAGCCTGAATCAAAACCGAAAAATAATATCATCGTCCATATTACTGCCACCTTTAGCAAATTATTATTAATTTTCGGTATTGAGCGAAGCAAATCCAGCAAGTAAACAATTCCGATTCCTATCAGCAGGCTCGCGGGAATTGACATAATCCAATTTTCTCTGGGTATTGGCAATAGGACAATTGAATACAGGATTAATGAATATTGCCTTTTAATAAGAGCCGCCAGTAATCCAAACAAGAATAATACATTCCAATACGGAGAGCAATAAATCAATCTTAAATGGAAGGCATTCTGCAAAAAATCTCTGAACACCCGGCTGTTCTGTGCTGTAAAGGGATTTATGAAGATTACCAAACCATGATTAGATATGACTGTGCCCCAATATGGAGAGGATACAAATATTCCTGCGCTTCCAACAATAAGACAGGCAATTAAAAATTGGCTATTTTTATTTATAAGAAAATCCGCGATGGATATGCCCAGGAAGAGAACCGATATGAGTATGGATGCGTAAATTGAACCCGGACCGCTCATAACACATAACCCCAGGGCAATCCCCGGGATGATCCAGAAAGAATTTTGTTCCTTGTCTCTCGCCCATAAAAGAGTAAAGGTATATAGAATCAGGGATAGAGTGCCGATGGATTCTGACAATCCCATTGCCTCGATTTGTTCAGTAAACGCGATGGGAATGATTGAAAAGGAAAAAACCGCTGCGACAATCCCAACTTTATTTTTAATTGCTTTCTGAGCCAAAAAAAAGAAAGCAAAAAGACTTAACACCGAAATAAATGGCGGTAGCGCGTTTACCGTAACAAACATATCTGGAGAAAATAGTTTAATGAGGGCAGCTTGAATATAAAACGGCAAAGGCGGATAGGCAAAGGGCAGCCCGCCAGGATAATAATATGGAATTAAGGAGGGCAGAAAAAATCCATTCCGAATGATTTCAATGGTCATCTGGTAAAACAATCCCCCCAAATTAAATGGGATCTCAAATCCAATAATGAATAAATGATAAATGCGAAAAGCTATACCGATAAGGAAAGATATAAATAGGGCACCCTTATAATAGGTATCTGTTTTTATATTTAGTGGGTTAACCAAAACACTCGTTTCATTCACGATATTCATTTCGATTATAAATTATTGGACATTAAAATTATCCTTCATTAATCCTCCGCTTTCTTAAAATTACATTTCAGATTTAACATCTGCCATAAGATTAACTCATAGAAACGTGTAGAGAAAATTTGGATGCAATTAAGATTAGAAAAAATTATTCTTACGGTTTTCATTTTCTTTTTTAGAAAACACTGCAAGCACAATAAATCGAAGTGCGGACTGCTGCAAATATTTTCTTGACAAGAAAAGGTGAGCAAAAGATCTACATGACCAGCCACCTAAAAACCGTTTTTGCATAAACTAGATAATGCGGCCCTGAAATGGCGCAACGCGATATCCTTCTCCACGGAGATCGAGAAGAATAAACCTATACGCTTTGTTCCGGTTGCTGCCAATCCCATCTCGTTCAAAAAATAGGATAATCAATACCCCCGGGAGGAATACTAACAGCCCCTCCATTGCGCAGCTTATGCAACGGTTTTTTTATATGTGCAGTGTTCTTAATAAAAAACAGCAAATTTGTCCTGATGTTTTTTCATTGCTTTGCGCTCCCGCATTTCTGCAGATTTGCTCTTTTTAGAATAATTGTATTAACAATGAGCCAGAAAATAAGAACATTTGGTTAGATTAAAAAGTGTTTTTTCGCATTAAATGCCAAATAAGTTACTAAGGTATAATTTTTTCAACGCCCCCGTAGCTCAATGGACAGAGCGCCTGACTTCGAATCAGTAGGTTGGGAGTTCGAGTCTCCCCGGGGGCGCTTATTAAGCCCTATTTTCCTGCTTTTACCCCCATATATGAGGGTATTTCCTTTTAGATAAGGGTTTCTTAATTCCAGGGGGTGCAACCTGGAGCAACCAGCTCGAAAAGCTACTGATTATTTTTCTATTTTTTCGGGAATTTTGTTCAGATCAATCGCAATCGGTGTGGTTATTTCTTTCATTATCCTGATAACTTCAAATTGCGATTCCGACACACAATGGGCATATATATTCAATGTTACGTTGGGTTTGTAAT